>JASHRA010000115.1 GCA_030038765.1 Candidatus Dormiibacterota bacterium
GCGGGGATGTCGTTCTGCATCTTCATCGCTTCCAGGACCACGACCGTCTGTCCCACCGCTACCTGGTCCCCGACCTGGACCGGGACGCGGGCGATCAGGCCCTGCATCGGCGCCCGGACCCCACCCGCCGCGGCCGGCGCCGGGGTCGCCCCCGGAGCCGGTCCCGGCGTCGCCGCCAGGGACGCCAGCTCGGCCCCGCCGTGGGCCACGACGCGGACCTCGAAGAGCTCCCCGTCGACCTCCACCGAGAACTCGCGGGCCGGCCCCTCGGCGGCCGCGGGGGCGGCCTCGTGGGGTCCCGGCGCGGGCTCCGGGGCTGGCCCCAGGGGCACCGCCGCGGCGTCCCCGACCGGCTCGCTGAGATCCCCGCCGTCGACCGCGTCCGGCTCCCCAGGGGCGTCCTCGGGCGCGGGCTCGTCCTCCAGCCGCTCCACCCGGGCCTCGCCCCGGAGCAGCGCCAGGGTGGCCTCGGGGAAGAGCAGGAAGCAGAGCAGCTGGGCCCCGCTCGGCTCCTCGAAGCCGCGCCGCGCCAGCGCCCGCCGCCCCTCCTCGAGGGCGGGCTCGAGGACGTCCGCGGGCCGCACCGTGATCGGCTCCTCGGCGCCGATGACGAGGCGCTGCACCTCCGGGTCGACCGGCCCGGGGGGCCGACCGAAGAGCCCGAGGAAGTAGTCCTTCACCTCCTGGGCCACGGTCAGGTAGCGCTGTCCCGAGGCCACGTTGGCGACCGCCTGGGTGATCACCACCTGGGCGATGGGCGTGATCAGCGGCGGATGGCCCATCTCGGCCCGGACCCGGGGGATCTCCTCCTGGACGGCGGCCAGCTTGTCCTGCACCCCCTGGGCCTCGCACTCGCGCCGCAGGTGCTCCAGCACCGAGGGTGCCAGCTGGGTGCGCAGGGTGCCCGAGTCGTACTGCCAGCCGCTGGGGTCGGCGATGGCCCGGTAGAGGGGCAGGACGGCGTCCACGGCGTCGGCCGCGGCCAGCACCCGGGCCTGGTCCAGCCGGGGCTGGAGCCGGGTCCCGCGGAGGGCGGAGAAGACCCCCTCGGTGCTGGGCAGGGAGGCGCCCCCGGCGAGCGGCGAGAGGCAGACGTCGAGGCTGCCGGCCCCGGCCTCGGCGGCGGCCAGGTAGGCGAACTGGGCCTGGCCGGTGATGGTGGCGCAGTGGACGGCGACGGGCAGCGCGGTGCGCTTGCGCAGCCCTTCGACCAGGGCCCGGGCGCTGCCGGCGCCGAGGAGCCCGGCAGGGTCGAAGACGCAGAGGCTCCGGTAGCCGAGCTGGGCCAGCTCGGCGCCCAGCTCGACGAAGCCCTCGACCGAGTGGGCCGGGCTCTCGGTGTAGACCAGGGCCGCCTCCGGGTGCCGCCCCTGGGCCAGCACGGCGCCGGCGATGGCGGCCAGGTTGCGGGGGTCGTTGAGGGGATCGAAGCAGCGGAAGATGTCGAGCCCGGCCTCGGCGGCCAGGCCCACGAAGCGCTCCACGGCGTCGTCGGGGAGGGGCCGGTAGCCGACCAGTGACTGTCCCCGGAGCAGCCCCAGGAGGGGGGTCGTGGTGCTGGCGCGGATGGCCCGGAGGCGCTCGAAGGGATCCTCGCCCAGGTGCTCCAGGGAGACCTGGAAGGTGGGGCCGCCGAAGACGTCGAGGGCGCTGTAGCCGCAGCCCTCGAGGCTCTCCACCAGGCCAACGATGTGGCGCGTGCGCAGGCGGCTCAGGAGCAGCGTCTGCTGCCCGTGGCGGAGGCAGCACTCCACCAGCCCGAGCCGCTGGCTGGGGCTCACCCCGGCTCCTCCCGGGCCTCCGAGAGATGGGCACCGGGGAGGTCGGCTCGGCGCATGCAGGGGAGTCTAGTGGGCGTCCGGGCCGGCGGCCATGCCGGGCTCAGGGAAGGCCGGCGCAGTCGATGCAGCGCACCGCCCAGGGGAGCGCCTCCAGGCGCGGGCCGGCGATCTCCCGGCCGCAGCGCTCGCAGATCCCGTAGCCGCCCTGCTCCAGCCGCTCCAGGGCCCGCCGCACCTGCTCCGCCAGGTGCTCCAGCTCGGCCGCCGCCCGGGAGCGGTCGCGCTGCTCCGTGACCTCGTTGACGTGGTCCCCGGCGCGCTTGCCGTAGCCGATCTGGGTGCCCTGGTCGGGCCGACCCGGCCTCAGCCCCGCGATCTCCCGTTCCAGCTCCCCGAGGCGGCCCCGGAGCTGCTCCCGGGCGCGCCCGTCCCGGCTCCCCGCCAGGGCCTCGGCCATGACCACCTCCGGGGGCCGGGGAGGGCGCAGGCCGGCTCCTTCAGGCCCCTATGTCCTCACGGTAGCGCATCCCGGGGAAGTGGACCCGGGACAGTCCCTGGTAGGCGAGACGGCGCCCCTCCGCCAGGTCCGGGGCCACGGCGGCGCAGATCAGGACCCGGCCCCCGCTCACCTCGACGCCCCCTCCGGGCAGCGGCCTGGTCCCCATCTGGAAGATCAGGCAGCCGTTCTCCTCGGCCTCCTCCAGGCCCTCCAGCAGGCCCCCGGGCTGGACCGGGTCGGGGTAGGGGCGCCGCACCGCGACGACGCCCACGCAGGCCGGCGCCAGGGGCTCGGGGGCATCCCCCCGGAGCTCTCCCCGGGCGGCTCCCCGGAGCAGCGGCAGGAGGTCCGGCAGGAGCGGGAGCTGGACCTCCGTCTCCGGGTCACCGAAGCGCGCGTTGAACTCCAGGACCAGGACCTCTTGGCCCACCAGCATGGCCCCGACGTAGAGGCAGCCGCGGTAGGGATGACCCCGCCGCCGCATCTCGGCCAGGACCGGCTCGACCACCTCCCGGAGCACCCTCTGGTTGAGCCGGCCCCAGTCCCGCCCGGGCGGGGGGCAGAGGCTGCCCATGCCGCCGGTGTTGGCCCCCCGTTCCCCCTCCAGCGCGCGCTTGTAGTCCCTCGCCGGGGGCAGCATCAGTGCCGACTCCCCGTCGCAGAGGGCGAAGAAGGAGGCCTCCTCCCCCTCCAGCCGGTCCTCGATCACGAGTCGGGCCCCGGCCTCGCCCAGCTCTCGGCCACGGAGCAGCCGGTCCACCACCGCGAGCGCCTCCCCGGTGTCGTCGCAGACGAAGGCGCCCTTGCCCAGGGCCAGCCCGTCCGCCTTGACCACGGAGGGCCCGGGGCGGCGGCGCAGCCACTGGTCGGCGGCCTCGGCATCGTCGAAGACCCGGAAGTCGGGGGTGGCCACCCCCAGGTCCCGCATCAGCTCCTTGGCGAAGGCCTTGCTGGTCTCCAGCCGCCCCGCCTCGCGGTCCGGGCCGAAGCAGTCCACGCCGGCCTCCCGGAGCGCGTCGGCGACGCCAGCGGCGATGGACCCGTCCGGCCCCAGCAGGGCCAGGTCGACGGCCTCCTCCCGGGCCAGCCGCGCCAGAGCCTCCGGGTCGGTGGCGCTGACGGGCCGGTTCCCAGCCACCCTCAGGGTGCCGGCGTTGCCCGGGGCACAGGTGACGCGGCCCACCTCCGGGCTCCGGGAGCAGGCCCAGGCCAGGGCGTGCTCGCGGCCACCGCCGCCGACGACCAGGACGTGCAGCGGCCGGCTCTCGCCCCCGGGCCTCACTCCCACTCGATGGTCGAGGGCGGCTTGCTGCTGATGTCGTAGACGACGCGGTTGACGCCGGGGACCTCGTTGACGATGCGCCGGCTGATCTCCGAGAGCACGTCGTAGGGGACCCTGGCCCAGTCCGCGGTCATGCCGTCGTCGGACTCCACGATCCGCACCGCGACCACGTTGGCGTAGGTCCGGAAGTCGCCCATGACGCCGACGCTGCTGACCGGGGTGAGGATGGCGAAGCTCTGCCAGACCCGGTGGTAGAGCCCGCTGCGCTTGATCTCGTCGATCACGACCCAGTCGGCGCCGCGCACCGTCTCCAGCCGCTCCCTCGTCACCTCGCCGATGACCCGGATGGCGAGCCCGGGGCCGGGGAAGGGCTGGCGCTGGACCATGTCCTCGGGCAGCCCCAGGGTCTGTCCCACCCGCCGCACCTCGTCCTTGAAGAGGTAGCGGAGCGGCTCCACCAGGGCGAAGCGCATCCCCTGGGGCAGGCCGCCCACGTTGTGGTGGGTCTTGATCTTGTGGGCGCCGAAGGTGTCGGCGGCGGTGCTCTCGATGACGTCGGGATAGAGCGTCCCCTGGGCCAGGAAGCGGACCTCGCCCAGGCGCCGGGTCTCCTCCTCGAAGGCGCGGATGAACTCCCGGCCCACCACCCGGCGCTTCTCCTCCGGCTCGGTCACGCCGCGCAGGGCGGCGAGGAAGCGGTCGGCCGCCTCCACCCGCACGATGCGCATGCGGGTGTTGCGCGTCAGGACCCCGATGACGCGGTCCGCCTCACCCCGCCGCAGCAGACCGTTGTCGACGAAGACACAGGTCAGCTGGTCGCCCACGGCGCGGTGGACCAGGGTCGCGGCCACGGCCGAGTCCACGCCGCCGGAGAGGGCGCAGATGACCGGCTCCGAGCCCACCCGCTGGCGGATCTCGGCCACCGCCCGCTCCACGAAGCCGCTCGGCTCCCAGCTGCCGGAGCAGCCGCAGGTGCGGTAGAGGAAGTTGCGCAGCAGCTCCATCCCCTGGGGCGTGTGGGCCACCTCGGGGTGGAACTGGATGCCGACCCGGCCCCCGGGGCCGGCCATGGCCGCCACCGGGCTGTTCACGGTGTGGGCCAGGGGGCGGAAGCCGTCCGGCAGCTGCTCGATGACGTCGCCGTGGCTCATCCAGACCGGCATCTCCTGGGGCAGGCCGGCGAAGAGGCCCTCGCCCTGGTCCACCACCACCGAGGCCAGCCCGTACTCACGCCGGGCGCTGGCGCTGACCCGGCCGCCCAGGTCGTGGGCCAGCAGCTGCATCCCGTAGCAGATGCCGAGGATGGGGACGTCCAGCTCGTAGATGCCGTGGTCGGGGCGGAGCGCGTCCTGGTCGTAGACGCTGGAGGGGCCGCCGCTCAGCACCAGGCCCCGGGGGCGGCGGCCGGCGATCTCCGCCACCGGGGTGTTGCCGGGCACCAGCTCGCAGTAGACGCTGAGCTCCCGGATGCGCCTGGCGATCAGCTGGCTGTACTGCGATCCGAAGTCGAGCACCAGCACCGTCTCGGTGCCCGCGGCGGGCCCTGGGGAGGCGTCCGGGGGCCGGGAGGGGGGGAGGGCAGTGGCCGTCACCTGCGCCTCCTGGAGCTCACCTCAGCGGGCCATCCCGACCTGCTGGGCCTGCTGGAAGAGCTTGCCCTCGGTGAGGATCGAGGGGGCGATGACCAGCTCCGTCTGCTGGAACTCCTCGATGTCGCGGGCGCCGCAGACGCCCATGGCCGCCTTGATCGCCCCGACCAGGTTCTGGCTCCCGTCGTCGACCCGGGCCGGGCCCAGCAGCAGCTCGCGGAGCGTGGCCCGGGTGCCGACCTTGATCCGGGTCCCGCGGGGCAGGTTGGCGTCGGGCGTGGCCATGCCCCAGTGGTAGCCGTGGCCGGGCGCCTCCTCGGCGCTGGCGAAGACGGATCCGATCATGACCGCGTCCGCGCCCGAGGCCAGCGCCTTGGTCACGTCGCCGCCCACCCGCATGCCGCCGTCGGTGATGACGGTGACGGGCTGGCCCCCGGCGCGGCGGTGGTCGTGGCGGGCGGCGGCCACGTCGGCGGTGGCGGTCACCTGGGGCACGCCCACGCCGAGCACGCCCCGGGTGGTGCAGGCGGCTCCCGGGCCCACCCCGACCAGGATCCCGGCCACGCCCGTGCCCATCAGCTCCAGCGCGGTGTAGTACTCGACGCAGTTGCCGACCACGATCGGGAGCCGGGACTCCCGCGCCAGCTTGGCGAAGTCCAGCTGGCGGTAGGAGCGGGAGACGTGGCGGGCGGTGAGGACGGTGCCCTGGACCACCAGGATGTCGGCGCCGGCCTCGGTGACCGGGCCCAGCCGGCCCTCGGCCTCGGCCGGGATCGAGGAGACGGCGCAGAGGACGCCCTCGCGCTTCACCTCCTCGATCCTCCGCGAGATCAGCTCCTCCCTGACGGGCTCGCGGTAGAGCTCCTGGAGCAGGACGTTGACCCGCTCCCTGGGCGCCTCTGCGATCTGCTCGTAGATGGCGCCGACGTCGTCGTAGCGGCAGTTGATGCCATCCAGGTTGAGGACGGCCAGGCCCCCCAGCCTCCCCATCTCGACGGCGAAGTGGGCATCCACCACCCCGTCCATGGCCGAGGCCAGGATGGGCAGGGGTAGCTCGACCTCGCCGATGCGCATTCGGATGTCGATCTCATCCGGGTTGATGGTCACCTTGCCGGGGACCAGCGCCACCTCGTCGAAGCCGTAGGCCCGCCTGGCTCGCTTGCCTCTTCCCAGTTCGACGTCCAAGCCAGGCGTCCTCCGTGCTGAGGGGTGCGCGGCCACCACCAGTACCAGTGCAGCCCTCTGGGAAGCATAGCAGACGCCTCCGGAGAGGAGCCCCCTGAGCCCAGCATCTAGTGGTCCCCCGGACGCGGCGGCCCCTCATCTGGTGGTGCCGGCCTCGGGCTAGGAGCTCTCCAGCTGGGCCCTGATGACCAGCCTCTGGGTGTCGATCCAGAGCGGGGTGCAGGTGATCACGGTGATCCAGTTGCCGTGGCTGATGGGGTCCAGCTGGGTGACCTGGCCCGGGTACTCGGTCCACATCTGGGTCACCCGGTAGGTGAAGCGCTGGCACTGGCGGTTGGTGAGCACGATCGGGTCACCCGCCTTGAGCGTCCCCAGGGGCTCGAAGTTGGGCTCGCGGTGGAGGGCGTAGAGGCCGTTGCCGGCCTCACCCGGGGCCGGCGAGGCGGAGTAGTGGACCACCGAGCGCTGCAGCAGCAGTCCCCAGCCGCCGTTGCCCGCCACTCCCTCGATGCCGGACAGGGAGGGGAACTGGACCAGGGCATAGGCGGAGGCCGGGGAGCCGCTGCCGCAGCTGGGAGCGGTGGCGGTCGGGCTGCCGCCGGGCAGGGTCGTGGTCTTGACCGAGGGCAGGTGCTTGGCCAGGGCCGAGCCGGGGTCGTTCCAGCGCGAGAGCGCCTGCTGGTCGGCCTGGCTGCGCTGGATGAGGCCCACCACCGGGGGCACCAGGATGGCCAGCCCCAGCCCGACCAGGAGCGCGCCCACCACCGCCATGAGGGCGGCCGCCCGGCGCCGACCGGACCCCCCGGCCAGAGGATTCCTCAATCTCCGCTCCTTAGCACCCCCGGCGACATCCTAACCCAGGCCCGAGTTCCCGCCCCACCGTCACAGGCGCCGTGCAGCTTGTTACTCAGCCGTACCCGGACCACGACTGGGGATCTCAGGAGCCCCAAACACAATCTGGCTGTGAGCCAGACGGCGACGATCGACACCCAAGACGGCTGGGGAGCTCCGCGGCAGCAGCTCGGTTTCACCACCTCCAAGATCCTCGTCGTCGACGACGACCCGGCCATGCTCAAGCTCATGGAGCTGATCGCGGCCGAGAACGGCTACGAGGTCGCCAGCGCGGCCAGCGGCGCCACCGGCCTGCGGCTGGCGCTGGAGACGGAGCCCGACCTCATCCTGCTCGACCTGGTCCTGCCCGACATGAGCGGGGTCGAGGTCTGCCGCCGCCTGCGCGCGGCCGGGCTCAAGGTCACGGTGCTGATGGTCAGCTGCCTGCACGACCCGGAGGACGTGGTCGTCGGGCTCGAGGTGGGCGCCGACGACTACATGCGCAAGCCCTTCGAGGTGCGCGAGCTGGTGGCGCGCATCAACGCTCGCCTGCGCCGCGCCCAGCTGACCCGCGAGTCGGCGGGCGTGGAGCGCCTCCACTTCCCCGGGCTCACCATCGACCTCGGTCGCCACGAGGTGCGCCGTGACGGCAGGCCGGTCGGCCTCACCCCCACCGAGTTCCGCATCCTGGTGACGCTGGCGCGCCAGGCGGGAGCGGTCGTCTCCCGGCCGCAGCTGATCGCCGAGGTCTGGCGCAACCGTGATCCCTACCGCGTGCACTCGCTGGACGCGCACCTCTACCGGCTGCGGCGCAAGGTCCAGCCGCGCGAGGAGGGACCCCACTACCTGCACGCCGTGATCGGCGCCGGTTACCGCTTCGAGTACCAGCCCGCCCGCGCCGAGTCCAAGAGCAACAACTCCAACCTGCTCCGGCTGAGCCGCTAGGGGTAGATGCCGCGCGCCGTCGAGGCGCGCGCCACCCGGCCCACCGCGATCAGGTAGCCCGCCTCCCTCAGGGAAACCTTGTGGCGCGCGTGGTACGCCCAGACCTGCTGGCTGGCGCGCAGCATGGCGCGCTCCAGCTGCGCGGTGATCTCAGCCTCGTCCCAGAAGAAGGACTGCAGATCCTGCACCCACTCGAAGTAGGAGACGGTGACGGCTCCGGCGTTGGCGAGGATGTCGGGAATGACCACGATGCCGTCCTCGGCCAGGACCTCCTCGGCGCGGGGAGTGATGGGACCGTTGGCGCCCTCGGCGATCATCCTCGCCCGCACGCTGTTGACGTTGCCCGCGTTTATCACGGACTCCACGCTGGCCGGGACCAGCACCGTCACCGGCAGGGCCAGCAGCTCGTCGCGCGTGATCGCCTCGCCGCGCGAGTGGGCGGCCTCGAAGCGCTCATCGTGGTGCTTGGCCCGTTCCAGGCTCTCCAGGTCCAGGCCTGACTCGCAGTACCAGCCCTCGTGGCTGTCCGACACCGCCAGCACTCGGCAGCCGGCCTGGGCCAGCAGCCGCGCGCAGGTCTGGCCCACCTTCCCGAACCCCTCGATGGCGACGGTGGCTCCGTCGATGCTGAGTCCGGTGTTGCGCAGCGCGTCCATCAGAACCACCGCCAGGCCGCGTCCGGCGGCCTCGATGCGCCCCGCCGATCCGCCCGCCTCGATCGGCTTTCCGGTCACCGACGCGGTGACCGAGTAACCCGCGTGCATGGAGATCGTGTCCATCATCCAGGCCATGATCTCTGGACCGGTGCCGAGGTCGGGGGCGGGGATGTCGCGCTCCGGCCCCAGCAGCAGACCGATCTCGGTGGTGTAGCGCCGGGTGAGGCGCTCCAGTTCGCGTGCGCTGAGTCGGTGAGGATCCACCTGCACCGATCCCGCCGCCCCGCCGAAGGGAAGCGACATCAGCGCCGTCTTCCAGCTCATCACCATCGCCTGCGCCTTGGTCTCGTCCAAGGTCGCCTTGGCTTCGTAGCGCACCCCGCCCTTGGCCGGTCCGCGGGCGATGCTGTGGTGGACCCGGTTGCCGACGAAGACCTCGACCGTGCCGTCGTCAAGGACGACGGGGAAGTGCACCTGCAGGATGCGCTTGACCTGACGCAGCACGGCATGAACGTCTTCACTGAGCTGGAGCATCTCCGCCGCCTGGTCGACCCGGTGCTGGGCCGTGGTGTAGAGGTCGTCTGCGGTAGTGGTTGAGGCGATCACGGCGCCAGTATAGGAGTGCCTCCGCAGCGGCACGGTCCACCTGTTGAAAACTCTCTCCCCAATATCAGAGGAGAACTTATCCACAGGTTTGCGCTCCACCGGCCAACGACGGGACGCGATTGTGTGGCACAATCTGTTTCGCCCCGAGGGAGCGGGGCCGCCGACGATCATTCCACAACGCTTCGATAGGCGGCGTCACAGTCGGCTAAACAGAGCCGAGGCGCTGTCGGACGTCACGCTAAAAGACGCAGGAGGAATCGGTCCCATGCCCCGTACGACCAGGAAAACCGGCACTCGGCGCACCACTGCGCGGACTGCCACCAGGACCACACGGAAGCCTGCGACCAGGCGGACGGCGGCCCGGACCACGACGGCGAGGCGGACCGCGCCTCGGCGGACGGCTCGGACCGCCACCACCGCAGCCGCCGGCACTCGGGCGATCGCGACCCAGCTGAAGGCGTTGGAGAAGCGTCTCGGTGACATCGAGAAGAAGCTCGACGCCGCCATCGGCGCCAGCGCCGCAGCGCCGGCGCGGCGTGCCACCACCCGGCGGACGACGACGCGGCGCACCACTACCCGTCGGCCGGCGACCCGCCGGACCGGCACA
>JASHRA010000116.1 GCA_030038765.1 Candidatus Dormiibacterota bacterium
CGCCTGCACTGGAGGCCAAGGCCGGCGACTGAGGGCCCGAGCCGGCCCTGGGCCCTCACTCCTCCCCGGCCAGGCGCCGGGCCTGCTCGGCCTCGCGCAGGGGCTCGGTGAGCAGTTCCAGCTCGCCCTCCATGACCCGCGGCAGCTGGTAGACCTTGAGATCGATGCGGTGGTCCGTGACCCGGCCCTCGTTGAAGTTGTAGGTGCGCACCTTCTCGCTCCGGTCGCCGTGCCCGACCATGGCCCGCCGCGTCTGCTGCAGCTCCTGGTCGCGCTCCCGCTGGCGCAGGTCGTAGAGGCGGGAGCGCAGCACCCGGAGCGCCTTGGCCCGGTTCTTGTGCTGCGACTTCTCGTCCTGGCAGGTGACCACCAGTCCGGTGGGCAGGTGGGTGATCCGCACCGCCGAGTCGGTGGTGTTGACGCTCTGGCCCCCGGGCCCGGTGGAGCGGAAGACGTCGACGCGGAGGTCCTCGTCGGCGATCTCCACCTCCAGCTCCTCGGCCTCGGGGAGCACGACCACGCTAGCGGCCGAGGTGTGGATCCGCCCCTGGGACTCGGTCTTGGGCACGCGCTGGACCCGGTGCACGCCGCTCTCGAACCTCAGCTCCCCGTAGGCGCCCCGGCCGCGCACCTCGAAGGTAACCTCCTTGAAGCCTCCCCCCTCGGTGGGCGAGCTGTCGGTCAGCTCCACCTGCCAGTGGCGACGCTCGGCGAAGCGCAGGTACATGCGCATCAGGTCGGCGGCGAAGAGGGCCGCCTCCTCCCCCCCGGTGCCGGAGCGGATCTCCACCACCGCGTCGCGGCGCTCGTCCGGGTCGCGCGGCAGCAGCAGCCGGCGCAGCTCCTGGGCGTGGTGCTCGGCAGCCTCGGTCTCACGCCTCGCCTCCCCCTCCAGGTAGGCCAGCATCTCCGGGTCCCGCTCCCCCTCGGCCAGCCCCCTCGCCTCCCGCGCCGCCGTCTCCGCCGCCCGCAGCCGCGCCAGCGCCTCGACCACCGGGCGGAGGTCGGAGAGCTCGCGCCCCAGCCGCTCCAGCTGGGCCGGGTCCTGGCTCACGGCCGGGTCCTCGAGCTGGCGCGAGAGCGCCTCGGAGCGCTCGCGCACCGCCTCCAGACGCGCCTCCAGACCGGGATCCAGCACCCTCGGGCCTCCCTTAGCCACCGCGGCCGGCAGGCGCAGCCTGGCCGGCGAACCGAGATCGGCCGGGGAGCGGCTCTCGGCCGCCTCCCAGGCTGCGCCCAGCGCAACGTGACGCATTCTCCACATCGGCCAGCCCACCGGGGCGGCGCCGGACGCTAACCTCAGTGCCTGCGCGGTGCGGGGGGCCACTGTCCGGACCTCCGTTCCCATCGGTGCGGCGGTCGTCGGCAGCCCTACAACTCGTCCCTCATGCAGTTCAACCGCAAGCTCGGCGCTCTCTTCGTGGTCCTGGCCGGCCTGGTCCTGGCGGCCGCGGGTGGCCTCGTCTCCAACCTGCCCAGGAGCATCCTCCAGGCCAGCCGGGCGGCCACTCCGACGAGCAGCGCGGCGGCCGCCGACGGGGCCCGACAGGTCTCCTGCTACGACATGCCGGTCAGCAGCGCCCTGCTCGACCCCAGCAGCTGCTGGGTGACCGGGCCCACCTCGGGCCTCCTGCTGGGGACGGTCCCGGGCCAGGGCTCGGAGGGCGCCGCCCTGGTGGTGCAGGGCCAGAGCCAGTCGCTGAGCCGCTTCCCCTCCTCGGGAGCGCTCCGGGCGAGCGCCCTCAACCCGGAGCACGCCTGCGTCCAGGACAGCGCCGGCGGCTACCGCTCCCTCGACCTCTACTCGGGCGCAGCCTCGGGGAGCTGGGCGAGTAGCTGCTCCGCGCCCGCGCCCTCGGGGCCCGCGCCCAGCGTGCCCGAGGTGGCTCCGCAGACCGGCTCGGCCAGCTCCGGCGGCGGCGGCGCCAGCATCAACAGCTCGGCCCAGGTGGCCCCCTCGGTCACCGCCTCCTACTACGAGTACTACTCCTACCTCTCGGAGTGCGGCGGCGCCCCCAGCGGGACCTGCCCGCTCTGGTCCCAGGGTGCCTCCAACCACGCCCCGCCGCAGAACGGCCTGGTGGTGCTGGACTTCGGCTCGCCCTGCTACCTGCTCAACGACCCCTCCCAGTACGGGGTGGAGATGTTCTTCCAGCCCACCTGCGTGCCCGACGCCGACCTGCGGCCGCTGGTGGAGAACTGGATCGCCGGCTACGAGGCCAACAACCACACCACCGTCAACCTCACCCTCGCCATCGGTACCAGCAACAGCTACACCGGCGCTGACGGCCCTAACTACGCCCTCGGCGTCTCGGGCGAGGTGGGCTCGGGCCAGCAGTGGTACCAGGACCTGGTCGGCACCATCTCCACCTCCGGGCTGGCCTCGCCGCTCACCATCTGGGGCGGCGTGGACATGGAGGAGTCCACCGACAACGAGTGGGCCAACGGCGGCAGCTCGGTGGACTGGGTGCAGGGCTACGGCGACGCCTCCCCGGCCCACTCCAGCTGCCCCCTGGGCCAGTCCGGCTACCTCGCCGACTACGGCGACGATGTCCTCGGGGGCAACTCCTCCGAGAACGTCGACGGCTGGACGGTGCAGGACGTCTACGACGTCGCCTGGGGCCTGCCCTCGGCCTGCGCCGAGCCCGAGATCTACTACGCCGACCTGGCCACCGAGTGGGCCCAGCTGAGCCAGTGGGCCACCTCCAACGGCCACTCGGCGATCGCCTTCTCCGGGGTCATGACCGAGGTCGAGAGCGGCACCCTGGACCCGGACAGCGCCTGGGAGGCCCTGGAGGCCGACACCGGCCAGAGCCCCTCGATCCCCTCCGCCACCACCATCGGCTGGAACATCCAGGACCTGCCCTCGGTCTCCTCCGTCTCGCCGGAGCAGGGGCCCAGCTCGGGCGGGACGCAGGTCACCATCTCGGGCGCCAACCTCTCGGGCGCCCAGGCGGTCGACTTCGGCGACACGGCGGCCACCAGCTTCTCGGTGACGGGCTCGGGGTCCATCACCGCCACCGCGCCGGCCGGCAGCGTGGGCTTCGTCGACGTCACCGTCCAGACCCCGGTCGGGACCACCACCCCGACCGGCGGCGACGGCTACCTCTACACCGCGCCCGGCGCCTACCACCCGCTCTCCCCGCAGCGCCTGGTGGACACCCGGCCCGGGTCCGGCTACCAGGACTCCGGGGTCACGCTGGCAGGTGGCGGCGAGATCAGCTTCCAGGTCTCGGGCGAGGGCGGCGTGCCCAGCTCCGGGGCCGCGTCCGTGGTCCTCCACGTCACCGTCACCTCCCCCACCAGCGCCAGCTACGTCACCGCCTTCCCCACCGGCGCCAGCGTGCCGGCCACCTCGGCGGTGAACTTCACCGCGGGAGAGACCGCGTCCAACCTGGTGGTGGTCGGCCTGGGCCGCTCCGGTCAGGTCTCGCTCTACGACCACAGCGGCGACGTCCAGGCCATCGTCGACGTCGAGGGCTGGTTCGCGACCAGCGCCC
>JASHRA010000117.1 GCA_030038765.1 Candidatus Dormiibacterota bacterium
CGGCCGGGGGGCGGGCGCCTGCCGTCTGTTATCCTCAGCCCCGATCCACTTAGGTCCGGCTCGCCCTGAGGTCGGCGCCGGTGCCGATTCGGGCGGGCGATGCCGGCCCCGTGAGGACTTACCATCAAGCGAACCTTTCAGCCGAAGAAGCGCTACCGGAGGAAGGTGCACGGCTTCCGGGCCCGGATGGCGACCCCGGGTGGGGTCCGGGTGCTGAAGCGTCGCCGGCTCAAGGGCCGGCGGAGGCTGACGCCGGCGCCAGTGCGGTGAAGAGCAAGCACCGGCTCCGCCGCTCGGCGGACTTCAGGTCCGTGCGGGAGGGGAGACGGGGTGCGGCGGACGAGCTGGTCCGCCTCCAGATACGGGCCAACCCGCTCGGCCACCCCCGCGTGGGGCTCACCGTGGGCAAGCAGCTGGGCGGGGCGGTGGAGCGCAACCGTCTGCGCCGGCGGATCCGCGCCGCGGCCGCGGTGGCCATGCCCCACCTCGGGTCATGGGACATCGTCATAGTGCCCTCACGGGTGGCCCGGAGCGCCAGCTGGCCGAGTCTCGCCGCCTCTGTGGACGGCTGCCTCAAGCGCGCTGGGGCTCACCTGTGAAGCGGATCTCGCTCTGGTTCATCTGCTTCTACCAGGCCACCTTCAGTCCCGTCTTCGGGATGGTCTCGGGGTGCCGCTTCGAGCCCAGTTGCTCCCGCTACACCTACCAGGCGATCCAGCTCTACGGGGTGAGGCGCGGCTGGTGGATGGGGATCCGCCGCATCCTTCGCTGCAACCCGTTCCACGCCGGCGGGTACGATCCGGTTCCGCTTCCCGAGGAGCACAGCTGAGCCGTGGCCGCCCTCCTGCTCGCCTTCGTCAACCCGGTTGCCCCGCCTCCCAGCAACCCCTTCCTCGCCTTCTTCTTCTACGTCCTGCTGACCCCGATCGCGATCGTCCTCCAATTCCTGGACACCGTCTTCTCGAAGTTCGGCCCGACCAGCGCCATCGGGGCCTTCGGACTCGGGGTCATCGCGCTCACGCTGATCATCCGGGCCATCCTCTTCCCGCTCTTCCGCTGGCAGATCCGGACGCAGTGGCGAGTCCAGGCCGACCAGCGCAAGATCGCCCCCGAGCTGAAGGCGCTCCAGGCCAAGTACAAGGGCGACCGGCGGCGGCTGCAAGAGGAGCAGATGGCCCTCTATCGCAGGCACCAGATCAACCCCCTGAGCCAGCTCGCCGGCTGCATGCCGCTGCTGATCCAGATGCCCTTCCTCTACGCCCTCTACGCCGTGATCCACAAGTTCACGGAGAACGGCGCCATCAGGGGCGAGTCCAGCTTCCTGTGGCTGCCCAACCTGGCCGACTCGCCGCTCAAGACGCCGGGCGGCCTGGCCGCCCACCCGGGCGTGGTCGTGGTGCCGATCCTGGCCGGGCTGCTGACCTTCATGCAGTCGAAGATGATGATGCAGCCGCCCCACCCGGACATGACCGAGCAGGAGCGGCAGATGCAGCGCGTCATGTCGCAGACGACCTACCTCATGCCGCTGCTGATCGCCTTCTTCGCCCTCAACTTCCAGCTGGGCATCGGACTGTACTGGATCACCCAGAGCGCCGTCATGGTGGCGCAGATCTTCTCCATGATGGGCTGGGGTGGGCTCAAGGTGCCGTCCTGGTTCCCGGGCGCGGGATGGCGCCCCTCCGGCCACCCGCTCACCCTCGCCAGTGAGGACGGCGTGGCCGGGAGCAGGACCGCACCCGCGATCGCGGGCAACGGCCGCAGCTCCGCCGCCGGGTCCCCCAAGAGGACCACGCCGCCGAGCCGTCGCCCGCAGGGCCGGAGCCAGCCCCGCGGCCGTCGAGGGCGATAGCTGTGAGCGAGGAGCCGGGCGTGTTCGAGGGGACCGGTGCCACGGTGGAGGAGGCGACCGGCGCCGCTTGCGCGGCGGCCGGCCTCGCCCCCGAGCAGGCGGTGGTGGAGGTGATCTCCGAGGGTGGGATGGCGGCGCCCGGCGAGCGCATCGCCCGGGCGTTGGCCCGGGTCCGCGTCATCGCCATGCCGGCGGAGGCGGTGCGGGGCAAGGCGCTTCTCGAGGACCTGCTGCGGCGGATGGGCATCGAGGTCCAGGTGAGGGTCCGCCGCCTGCCCGAGGCTCCGGCGGCCGCCGATGCGGTCCAGGTGGAGACCGTCCTGCTCGAGGTGGACGGGACCGACCTGGGCGTGCTCATCGGCTGGCGGGGCGAGTCCCTGCTGGCCCTCCAGACTGTCTTCAATCTCATGCTGGGCGAGGTGGGGCTGGCGCCCGGGGCGGCCCGCCTCATCATCGACATCGCCCGCTACCGTCAGCGCCGGGAGCAGGCGGTGGCCCAGATGGCCCAGCGGATGGCCGCCGGGGTCGCCCGGACCGGCCGACCGGTCACGCTCGACCCCATGCCGCCCTACGAGCGCCGGGCCATCCACCTGGCCCTGGCGGGGGATCGGTCGATCACGACCGAGAGTGTTGGCGCCGACGCGGATCGCCGGGTCACGATCCGTCCGGCCGACGGTTCGCGAGCCTGAATCACCTTCGCCCGCTGGGCGGTCTGGGCGCGTTGCTGATCGCCGGCCTGGCGGCCGCCCTCAGCTCGTGCGGGGGGGCTGCGTCGATCTCCGGGGCGCCGAAGGGCTTTGTGCTTACTTTGTCGCAATTGCCATATCCTGGATTCGTGGCCGAAGCGGGGGCGAGCGCCACCGGGGTAGTGAGCAACCGGCGCATGGCCGACGGCAGCTCGGCCGCCCTCACCAGGCTGGAGCGGGAGGGGCGGGAGACGGGCTACACGGCCACGTTCGACCGCCAGGTGAGCCCGCAGGAGGTCGTCGGACCGGTCGTGATCCAGAGCACGGTCTCGCGCTTCAGTTCCGGCGGTGGGGCGCGCCAGGAGCTCTCCTACCTCGGTCGGGCGCTCGACGCGGAGGGCTGGGAGCAGGTCTCGACGGGGAGCTTGGGCCAGGCGGCGGCCGCCTTCACCCAGGTCAAGGCGCTCGACGACACGGAGTACCAGTCCTTCGTGGTCAACTGGGTGGAGGACAACCTGCTCAACCAGGTGCGAATCGCGGGCAACGCCGCCACCTTGGACCTCAGTTACGCGCTCGCGGTCGCGCGCGTGCAGCAGCGGCACGAGGCGGCCTCCTAGGTGGTTCCGTCGCCGTCCGACGGGCACCGGGAGCCCGGCCCGCGACTCCAGACCCTCCCCAACGGGGCTGGGCTGGTGGTGGCGCCGATGGAGGCGAGGGAGTCAGTGGCGATCTCGCTGCTGGTCCGGGTCGGCTCGCGGTGGGAGCCGGCACGGCTGGCGGGTGTCTCCCATTTCCTGGAGCACATCGTCTTCAAGGGGACCGAGCGGTTCCCCACCAGCCGCGCCGTTTCAGAGTCGATCGAGGGCATCGGCGGTGTCCTCAACGCCAGCACCGACAAGGAGGTCACCGCGTTCTGGGCCAAGGTCCCGGCGGCCCACCTCGAGCTCGGCCTGCGCGTGCTCTTCGACCTCGCCTTCGCCCCGCGGATCGAGCCGGGGGAGACGGAACGCGAGCGACAGGTCGTGCTCGACGAGCTGCACATGTACCTGGACCAGCCGAGCGACCTGGTCCAGATGCTGTTCGACTCGCTCATCTGGGGCTCCCACTCGCTGGCGCGCGATCCGGCCGGCACCGCCGCCTCCCTGCGGAGGATCGGGGCGGCCGAGCTGGAGGCCTACCGCGGCACCTTCTACCGCGCCGATCGAGTGGTCGTGGTCCTCGCCGGCGCGGTCGATGCCCGGGCGGGTCGCGCCTCGGTCGAGCGCGCCTTCGCCGATCAGTACCGGCCGGTCCCCGCCCCCGCCATGAGGCGCTCGGACGGGGGTGCCCCGGCTCTCGGGCCGGCGGGGCCGACCGCGAGGGCGCGCCGGCGCCGTGGTGAGCAGGTGCACCTCCTGCTGGGGATGCGGTGCTCCTCCTACCTCGACCCCGAACGCTGGACTCTGGACCTGCTCAACGCGGCCCTCGGTGAGGGCATGAGCAGTCGCCTCTTCCTTCGCTTGCGGGAGGACCAGGCGCTCGCCTATGACGTCCACTCCTTCGTCTCGCGCCACCGCGACACCGGCGCCTTCGCCGTCTACCTGGCGACGGGACCGGAGCGGGTGAGGACCGCGGTCAGGAGCGCTCTGGAGCAACTCGGCCTGATGGCTGACCAGGGCATCGGGGAGGAGGAGCTGGAACGGACCAAGGCCCAGCTGGAGGGCCGGTTGCGCTTGCAGCTTGAGAGCACCGGGGCGATGGCGGAGTTCCTCGGCCACCAGGCTCTGCTGGTCGGCGAGGTGACCTCGCGCGAGGAGGAGATCGCCGCTATTCGCGCGGTCAGCGCCGCGGACGTGCGGGCCCTGGCGGCGCGGATGTTCCGCTCCGCCTCATGGCGACTGGCGGCGGTGGGCCCGGAGGTCGATGGCGCTGCCCTCGGCAGCCTGCTGGACGACGGTGTGGTGGCGATCCGGACGGGCCAGCTGGTCCGCCTGGCGAGCTGAGGAGGTAAGCGGGTGGAGAGAACGCTGGTCCTGATCAAACCGGACGGGGTGCAGCGGGGGCTGGTCGGGGAGCTGGTCGGCAGGTTCGAGCGCCGCGGGCTGCACCTGGTGGCGCTGAAGCTGACGGCCGTCAGCCGGGACCTGGCGGCCGCCCACTACGCGGAGCACCGCGAGCGCCCCTTCTTCGAGGCTGTGGTCGAGTTCATCACCTCCTCGCCAGTGGTCGCCATGGTGTGGGAGGGGCCCAACTCGGTCAGCATCGTGCGCTCCATGATGGGTCCGACGAACCCGGCCGCGGCGGCCCCGGGGACGATCCGCGG
>JASHRA010000118.1 GCA_030038765.1 Candidatus Dormiibacterota bacterium
GGCTACGGGATCGTCGGCCGGGTGGTGCGCGAGGTCTCCGGCATGAGGCTAACCGAGATGGCCACCAGGCGACTCTTCCAGCCCCTCGGGATGCGGGACACGGTCTGGGAGACGGACGCCTGCGATCCCCGGCGCGTGGCCAAGGGCTACCGCCTGGAGGAGGACCGCTGGATCGAGGAGCCGGCCCTGCCCGACGGCGCCTTCGCGCCCATGGGCGGCCTCTGGACCACGGTCGAGGACTTCGCCCGCTACGTCACCATGCAGCTCGCCGCCTGGCCCGCCCGCGACGACCCGGACCCCTACCCGCTGCGGCGCAGCTCGCGGCGGGAGATGCAGCAGCCGCTCCGGCTCCACCCCGCCCCCGAGGCCAAGTCACCCTGGTTGCCGGGCGCCGGCTACGGCTTCGGGCTCATCTCCGGGGCGACGGCGCGGGACGGGCGCGTCGTCTGCCACAGCGGGGGCCTGCCCGGCTTCGGCTCCCACGTGCAGTGGCTGCCGGACCGGGGGCTCGGCGTCTTCGCCTTCGGCAACCTCACCTACGCCCCCATGCGCCCGGTGGTGAACCGGGCCATCGACGTGCTGGCGGAGAGCGGCGTCCTTGCCCCCACCGTGGTCGCGCCCGGACCCGAGCTGGCCCGGGCGCTGGAGCGCGTCCTGCGCCTCTACCAGAGCTGGGACCCGGAGCTGGCCCGAGCGCTGGCCGCGGACAACCTCTTCCTCGACGTGCCCGAGGAGCGGCGGCGAGCTGAGCTGGAGCGGCTGCGTCAGGAGCACGGACGCTGCCTAGAGGCGACCCAGGCCTCCTCCGCGGGCGCCATGCGGGGGAGCTGGCGCCTTCGGTGCGAGCGCGGGGCCATCGAGCTCACCATCTGGCTCGCCCCGACCGTGCCGGCCTCGGTCCAGGTCCTCCGCCTCGCCGGGGCGGAGGGATCCTAGGCCCGAGCCCGGCGGCCCACTCCCGGTGAGCTCTCTCCCCGACCCTCTCCCAGCCCCGCCCCTGCTGCTGCGGCGCTGGCAGCCCAGCTACGCCGGGGCCCTGGTGGAGGCGGTGGAGCTGAGCTTCCCCGAGCTCCACGCCTGGATGCCCTGGGCGGCGGCCCGGCCCGACCCGGACGGCATGCGGCTGACCCTGGAGCGGGGCGAGCAGGCCTTCCTCCGCGACGAGGGCTGGGCCTACGTCCTGCTGGAGCTGGACGGCGGCGCCGTGGTCGGGTCGGCGGATCTCCGCCGTCGGCCCGAGCCGGGCGCCTTCGAGATCGGCTACTGGGTGCGCTCCGACCGCACCCGGCGTGGCTACGCCAGCGCCACCGCCGGCGCCCTGACCCGGGCCGCCTTCGCCGCGCTGCCCTCGGCCCGCCGCGTCGAGATCCGCATGGACGAGGCCAACCGGGCCAGCGCCGCCGTCCCGGCCAAGCTCGGCTTCCGCCTGCGCGGCCGCGAGCCGCGCCAGCAGGCGGCACCGGCGGAGACGGGATGGGGCCTCGTCTGGGTGGCCGAGAGGGACCGATGGCGCCCCCCTGACCCTAGGGCCGGCGCCTGACCGCGAGCGGTCACCGGCGGGCCGACAGGGGCAGAGCCTTGACCAGTCGTCAGATCGGGCATAGAATCGCCGCTTCGGGGCGCGACACCGGCCGGCTGGAAGAGGGAGGGTGGTCGCCTTGGGGCAGGACCTGCCCGCGGTCGCGCGGCACGGCGGGGGCCGTCCCCCACCGCTGGCCTGCGCCCGCCCAGCGCCGGTTGCAGGCGCGAGCTCCGAGCGTGTGCGTCCCGGGGCCTTCCTCGGGCCCTGACCAAACCGGCCCAGGCTCCGGCGCGCCCCTCTCCGGGCCCCTGGGCGAGGGATCACCCCACCCGGGTGGCGACGACTGGCTGAGTGCAGGACACATGAGGAGTAGTCATGGCGACTGAAGAGACCGGGGGCGTCGAGCTCTCCGAGGCTCAGATCGCGGTCCACTGGCGGGAGGAGGAGTACTACCACCCCACCAACAAGGTCATCGCCGGCGCCAACGCGTCCGACCCCGCCATCCTGGAGCGCTTCGCGGAGGAGAACTTCCCCGACTGCTTCCGGGAGTACGCCGAGCTGCTCAGCTGGGACCAGTACTGGCACACGACGCTGGACACCAGCCACGCGCCCTTCTGGAAGTGGTTCGTCGGCGGCAAGCTGAACGCCTCCTACAACTGCGTCGATCGCCACCTGGTCGACAAGGCCAACAAGGCGGCCCTCATCTGGGTGCCCGAGCCCCTGGACGAGCCCACCCAGGCGATCACCTACCGCGAGCTCTACCGCCGCGTCAACGAGTACGCGGTCATGCTCCGCGACTTCTGCGGCGTCAAGTTCGGTGACCGGGTCACGCTGCACATGCCGATGGTCCCCGAGCTGCCGGCGATCATGCTCGCCTGCGCCCGGCTGGGCGCCATCCACTCCGAGGTGTTCGGGGGCTTCAGCGGCACCGCCTGCGGCGACCGGATCGCCGACGCCGGCAGCAAGCTCCTGATCACCATCGACGGCTACTACCGCGCCGGTCAGCTGATCGACCACAAGGTCAAGGCCGACGAGGCCATCGAGGTGGCCAAGAAGCACGGCCAGACGGTGGAGCGGGTGATGGTGTTCCGCCGCCACCAGGGCCGCTACCTCTCCGAGACGCCGATGGTCGACGGGCGCGACTTCTTCGTCGACGACGTCATGCCCCAGTACCGCGGCCAGACCGTGGCGCCGCTCTCGGTCCCGGCCGAGACCCCGCTCTTCCTCATGTACTCGAGCGGCACGACGGGCCGGCCCAAGGGCGCCCAGCACTGTCACGGCGGCTACCTCGCCTACGCCGCGGGCACCACCAAGTTCTATCTCGACGTGCATCCGGACGACACCTACTGGTGCTTCGCCGACATCGGCTGGATCACCGGCCATTCCTACATCGTCTACGGCCCCTTGGCCCTGGGCACCACCAGCGTCATGTACGAGGGCGCGCCCACGTGGCCCGACGCCGCCCGCCCCTGGCAGATCGCGGAGCGCCTCGGGGTCAACATCTTCCACACCGCGCCCACCACCATCCGCATGCTGCGCAAGCTGGGGCCCGACGAGCCCGCCAAGTACGACTACCACTTCAAGGTGATGTGCACGGTGGGAGAGCCGATCGAGCCCGAGGTCTGGCGCTGGTACTACAACTCGGTGGGGAAGAAGGAGGCGTCGATCGCCGACACCTGGTGGCTCACCGAGACCGGGGGCCACATCGGCGCCACCCTGCCCGGCCTGCAGCCGATGAAGCCGGGGAGCTGCGGACCGGGGGCGCTCGGCATCTACCCGGTGCTGCTCGACGAGGACGGCAACGTGGTCCCGCGCGGCAGCGGCGTGGCCGGGAACATCTGCATCCGCAACCCCTGGCCGGGCACGCTGCAGACGGTCTGGGGCGACGACGAGCGCTTCCTCAGCACCTACTACCGCCGCTACAACCGCAACCCTGACAGCCAGGACTGGCACGACTGGCCCTTCCTCTGCGGCGACGGCGCGGTGGAGTCCGCCGACGGCTACTTCCGCATCCTGGGCCGGATCGACGACGTCATCAACGTGGCCGGGCACAGGCTAGGGACCAAGGAGTTGGAGTCGGCCGCGCTCACCGTGGAGGAGGTGGCCGAGGCCGCCGCCGTCCCGGTGCGGGACGAGCTCCGGGGCCGGGTGGTGGAGCTCTACGTGGCCCTCAAGCCAGGCTACAGCGCGAGCAAGCGGATCGAGGACGGCGTGGTGGAGGCCATCGAACGCGAGATCGGCAAGGTGGCCCGGCCGAAGAACGTCTGGATCGTGCCCGACATGCCCAAGACACGCTCGGGAAAGATCATGCGCCGCGTCATCACCGGCATCTCCAACTTCAGCGACGTCGGCGACACCAGCACGCTGGCCAACCCAGAGGTCGTGGAGGAGGTCCGCCAGCAGGTGCAGACGGCCAAGCGCGAGCGCGGCGAGGTGCCCGTCGAGGCCGGAGAGGGCTCGTGACGGAGGGGGCGGGGGCCGCCTCCGGAGGCTGCGGGACGTGTCAGTCGCCAGCGGGAAACAGGAGGTAACAACCATGGCCGTCAACCAACCGACCGGCGCGCCGGCACCGGTCATGCACACCGCCGAGGCCCAGCCCGCGATCGCGGACCCGGCGCCACTGGGTCTGGCCGGCTTCGGCCTGACCACGATGCTGCTCATGTTCATCGACAACGGGGTCATCGGGGCCGGCGCCACGGCCATGGTGCTGCCCGTGGCGGCCTTCTACGGCGGCCTGGCGCAGCTCCTGGCCGGCATGTGGGCCTTCAAGCGGGGCAACACCTTCGCCGCCACCGCCTTCTCCTCGTACGGAGCCTTCTGGCTCACCTACTTCCTCTTGGTCCAGGTGATCCTCCCCTCCCTGCCCAAGGCGGACGCGTCCACCATCAGCCCGTTCGTCGGCCTCTACCTGTTCATGTGGGGCGTCTTCACCGCCTACATGTTCATCGCCTCGCTGGCCGGCACGCGGGCGGTCCAGGCCGTGTTCCTGCTGCTCGCCGCCACCTACATCATCCTGGCCTTCGCCAACTGGAGCGGCAACCAGGGCATCCTGCACCTGGGTGGCTGGGTCGGCGTCCT
>JASHRA010000119.1 GCA_030038765.1 Candidatus Dormiibacterota bacterium
CTCGCACTCGATGCGGTCGCCGGGCTCCAGCAGGCGGCCGCGCTCCTGCCCGCTGCCGCCGCCCACGGTGCCGCTGGCCAGCACCTCGCCGGGCTCCAGCGGCTCCGCCCCGGAGGCGTAGGAGACCATCTCGGGGAAGCTCCAGCGGGACTCGCCGAGGCGGGCCTGGGCCACCTGCTCACCGTTGAGGAAGGCGCTGACCTGGAGCCGGGCCGGGTCTCCCAGCTCGTCGGCGGTCACCAGCCAGGGGCCGAGGCCGGAGGCGAAGTCCTTGGACTTGGCCGGCCCCAGCCGGACCCGCATCTCGTCGGCCTGGATGTCCCGCGCCGAGAAGTCGCAGAAGACAGCGTAGCCGGCGATGGCCCGGGCCGCCCCCTCCAGATCCAGGTCGCGACCGCCGGAGAGCAGGACGCAGGCCACCTCCAGCTCGTAGTCGAGGGCGTCGGTGTAGGCCGGCCAGGGCACCTCGGCGCCCGGCGGCAGCAGCGTTGCCGGGTTGCCCTTGTAGTAGACGGGGCGCCGGAACCAGGGCTCGGGGATGGGCTCCTGGCGGCGCCGGGCACCCGCCGCCACGTGCTCCTCGAAGGCGTAGAAGTCGCGCAGCAGGGGCGGCCGCAGCAGCGGCAGCCGCTCCACCTCGTCGGCCGCGTAGCTGAGACGGGCCCCCGAGGGGGAGAGCTGGGACTCGCCCCGGGAGGCCGCCTCCGAGACCGCCTCGGCGGCCATCTCCAGGGCCCGGCGCCCACCCCGGAGCAGGCGGGTGAGGTCGGGGGGGAAGGTGGCGGCGGCCCAGGCCGAGGGGTCGCCGCAGCCCCGGGCCGCCCACCAGAGCTCGCCCGCGGCCCCGACGTCGACCAGCCGGGGCGCCCCCGAGCGGGCGTCCGACGCCTCCGCCACGACCCTCGGGGTGAGGCCCAGGGGGCCGCGCAGCCCGACTGTGGCCAGGCGCACCAGGCGGCCTCAGTCGTCGATCTTGGGCATCCAGGACTCGGCGTACTCGACGATCTCCGCCCCGCCCGCCGCCGAGAGCGGGTGCAGGGGATGGACCGCGTCGATCATCACCGCCACCTCGTCGTGGTGCGTCTTGGTCCCCTGGCGGTCCCGCTCCACCGCCTTGGGCTGGGGACCGTGGTGGATCCCCTGGGGATGCCAGGTCATCATGCCGGCGTCGATGCCGGCCCGGCTCATGAACTCGCCGGCGTGGTAGAAGAGCACCTCGTCGTAGTCGATGTTGCGGTGGTAGAAGGGCAGCCGCACCGCCCCCGGGTCGTCGATGCCCTCGACACGGCGCGGGGTGAAGGTGCAGAGCACGTAGCCCGGGGTGCGCAGGATGGTGTGCACCGAGGGGGGCAGGTGGTAGCGGCCCGAGGTCACGGGCCGGATGTCGCGGACGTTGAGGGCGAAGGCGCTGAGGTCACCCTTCCAGCCCTCGGTGTCGATGGGGTCGAAGGGGTAGAAGACGCGCGTCCACTCCCCCTCGCGCTCGATCACCAGCTCCCACTCGCCGCCGGGCCCGGGGGGAGCCTCCTCCTGGGGCAGGTCGGGGAGGCGCAGCACGGCCCGGTCGAAGGGGGAGTGCTGGCCCATGCGATCGGCCGGGGGGAACTCCGGCATCTCCGCCGACGAGATCACCAGCAGGAAGCTCTCCTCGCCCCGCGGGGAGATCCGGTGGGTGGTCCCGCGGGGCAGCACCAGGTAGTCGCCCTGCTCGTAGCTGAGACGGCCGAAGTCGGTCGCCATCTCCCCCTCGCCGCGGTGCACGAAGTAGATGAGGTCGCGGTCGGCGTTGCGGTAGGCGTGGGGCATGGCGCCGACCCGCCGCGACACCTGGATGGTCACGTCCTGGTTCCCCAGCACCGGCGTCGAGGCGGCGCCGGGATCGCTGGCGTCGGCCGCGTCCACCCGGCGCAGGTCGTAGGCGCGGGGCCGCAGCGGCCCCTCGATCCGGGTCCACTCCGTGGGCGCGTGGCGATGGTAGAGGTGGGAGGCGGGACCGAAGAACCCGTGCCGGGCGAACTCCTCCTCGTACGTGCCCTCGGGCAGGTCGCAGTGGGCCTGCCGGCTGAACCTTCCCCGGGATTGAGGGAACATGGGCTCAAACTCCTGCGAAGCTGATCACGGTCTTGATGTCCTCGGGCTGGCGCGCGAAGGCCTGCTCGAACTGGTCCGCCGGGACGCGGCGGGTGACGACGCGCTCCAGCACGCCGGGCCAGCGGCGGGCCGCCGCCCCCAGCATCCTGGCCGCCGCCTCGAAGTGGTGGCGGTTGGCGTTGACGGTGCCGAAGGCGAGCTTGTTGCCCAGCACCATGTCCAGGTTGAGGGAGTCGGCATCGACGGTCACGGTGCGGGCGCCCGCGGTCACCGAGCTGAGGCAGCAGACGCCGTTGTGGCCGGTGGCGGCGATTGCCTGCATGGCCACGGCCGAGGCTCCCGTCGCCTCGAAGATGAGGTCCAGGTGGCCCAGGTAGTCGGGGAGGCTGGAGACCGGGTGCTGGTCGGCATCGAGGAGGGTGGCGCCCACGGCGCTGGCCACCTGGCCCGCGGTCGAGTCGGGCGCGGCCTTGGCCACCAGGCTCACCTCCAGGTCACGCAGGCGCAGGAAGATGGCGGCCAGGAGCCCGACGGCGCCGGCGCCGCAGACGAGGGCGCGCTTGGGCTCCCAGGGCATCCTGGAGCGCTGGATCTTGAAGGACTGCATCAGCCCCTTCTCCACGATGGAGCTCGGCTCCATCAGGACCCCGATGCGGCGCAGGGTCGAGGGCAGCGGGACCAGGAAGTCCGCCGACTCCACGTAAACCTCCGCCATGTAGCCGTCCCTTCCCTTGATGCCGCGCTCGGTGTAGTGGCCGGTGAGGCAGTCGTCGCTCTGGCCCATGGCGCAGGGGGCGCAGCGCTCGGGGCAGGGCCGCCGCACCGTGGCTACCACCAGCTGGCCGGCGCTGAGCCCGCTGCCCTCAGGGGCCCGGCGCACCCGGCCCAGGTTCTCGTGTCCCAGCACCAGCCGGTCCTGGCCCGCCGGCGGTGAGCCGTAGCCCTCGTTGGCGATCTCCAGGTCGGTGCCGCAGACGCCGACCTCCAGGACCTCGACCTCGACCCCGGCGGCGGGCTGGCCGTCGGCGCCGGTGACGGCGCCGCTGCCCGAGGGCTCCGCCAGCTCGCCCAGCCGGACGCTCCCCTGCTGTCCCGGAGTGGTGATGATGGCCTTCATCCACGCCCTCCTCAGCCGCCAAGCTCGATCAGGGCAAGCCTATCGCTGTCGGTCCGGGGTGAGCGAGATGCCCCTCAGGTTGAGCGGCGTGCGGGCGGCCAGGTAGACGACGGTCCCGACCACCGTGATCAGGCCGCGGTCGAAGAGCCGGTTCAGGATGGCGATGGCCGCGGCCACCGGGCTGGCGACGCCGAAGGCAACCAGCAGGAAGGTCATCGACCCCTCGTAGGCGCCGATGCCGCCGGGCAGCAGGCTGACCCCGCCAGCCAGGTGCGAGACGGCGTAGACGAAGGCCACCTGGTAGACGCCCAGCTGGACCCCGACGCTGCGGACCGTGAAGTAGAACATGGCGATCGCGATGACGGCGCAGACCGGGCCCAGCATGGCGGGTATGAGCGTGGCCGGCCGGCGGGCGGTGAAGATGACGTCGCGGTGCAGGGCGAAGAGGTCGGCTGAGTAGCGCCGGATCAGGGGCACGCGCATCGCCAGGCCCATGGTCGCGCTGAAGGCCCGGGGCCAGAGCAGCACGACCGAGATGGCGAGGATGCCCACCAGGGCGACCACGACGGCGGCCTGGGCGCCGGGGAAGCGGCCGGCGCCGGGGACCGCGGCGGCGATCAGGCCGATGGGGTAGAGGAGCTCCTGCACCACCACCGTGGCCGAGGCCTCGCCCAGGTTGACGCGGGCGTGCTGGCGCAGGATGAAGGCGCGGCTCAGCTCCCCCAGGGGCAGGATGGCGGTGGGCTGGCCGGCGAGGTAGATGAGCACCGACTCCTGGGCGCTGTGGTCGAGCCGGAGTGGCTTCAGGAAGAGGTGCCACTGGTACCCCTTGAGCAGGTAGTAGCCGAGCGACAGGACCACCAGAACCGGGACGTAGCCGAACTGGAAGCGGCTGATCGCGGAGCCCAGCTCGTCGGGGCGCACGTACTCGACGATCAGCCCCAGGATGGCCAGGCTGACGAACGCCGGTAGCAGCTGGCGAAGGCTCGGGAAGCGCCGCCGGCGGGGTGGGGGACTCATCCTGCGCTTCTCACAATAGCGGGAAGGTCGCGACGCTCACAGCCGGTACTCGCCGCGCCCTTCCCCCACTTCGAGGCGGGCCGCTATACTTCCGGGCAACCTGGCTCCACTTCCTTCGAGTGCGGCCACGAAGCCGGCCGAGAGCAGAGATGTCACCTCTCCTAGAGATCAACGACCTTCACACCTTTATCCGCCAGCGGAAGTCGGAGGTGAAGGCCGTGGACGGAGTCTCGCTCTCGATCGAGCAGGGCGAGACCCTGGGCCTGGTCGGGGAGTCCGGCTGCGGCAAGACCATGACCGGGATGTCGATCATGCGGCTGCTGCCCCCCGGGGGCTACATCTCGAGCGGCAGCATCGTCCTCGACGGCAAGGAGCTGG
>JASHRA010000120.1 GCA_030038765.1 Candidatus Dormiibacterota bacterium
CCGCATGACCCGACCGCTGAGCCACGGGAGCCGCTTCGCACTGGCCAGCCTTTCCCTGCTGGGCGCCAGCTCGCTGCTGCTGGCGGCCTGCGG
Organism: Candidatus Dormiibacterota bacterium; assembly: GCA_030038765.1. GTDB lineage: Bacteria > Chloroflexota > Dormibacteria > Aeolococcales > Bog-877 > Bog-877. The sequence goes on from JASHRA010000120.1 coordinate 94, forward strand.
CACCGGGCCCATCCCGGGCGGCTCGGCCAGCCCGGGCGCTCCCACCCCCTCCTCCAGCACCAGCTCGGGCTGTAGCAGCGCCACCGCCCAGAGCTCGGTCACCATCGACGCCACCAACGCGCTCACCTTCTCGCCCGTCTCCGTGTGCCTCAAGGCGGGCGGCACGGTGACCTGGAAGAACACCGGCAACATCACCCACACCACCACCGACGATCCCTCCGTGGCGGCGGTCAAGTCCGACGCCGAGCTGCCGACCGGCGCCTCGACCTGGAACCACACCCTGCCCGCCGGCCAGAGCTGGTCCCTCACCCTCACCGTGCCCGGCACCTACAAGTACTTCTGCATCCCCCACGAGACGCTGGGCATGAAGGGTGAGATCACCGTGGTGGCGGCGGGCAGCTCCACCAGCGCCCCCGCCTCGACCCCCTCGACCTCCACCTCGAGCGCCTCCTGCCCCGATCCCCAGAGCTCGGTCACGGTCGACGCCACCAACGCCCTCAAGTTCCAGCCCGCCGACGTCTGCCTCAAGGCGGGCGGTACCGTCACCTGGAAGAACACCGGCAACATCACCCACACCACCACCGACGAGGCCTCGCTGGCCGCGTCCGCGTCCGACGCCGAGCTGCCCAGCGGCGCCTCACCCTGGAACCACACCCTGGCCGCGGGCCAGAGCTGGTCCCTCACCCTCACCGTGCCCGGCACCTACAAGTACTTCTGCATCCCCCACGAGACGCTGGGCATGAAGGGCGAGATCACCGTGGTCGCCTCCTAGCACCGGTCGGACCCGGCCCCCCGCTAGCATCTTTAGCCGTTTCCGTTCGAAGGAGGATCGAGTGACCGAGCAGGGTCTTTCGCAAGCACCCGCGGCCTCTCCCCGGCCCGGCCAGGGCCGGCCGGTTCGGGGCAACCTCCGGGGCCGGCCTTGACGCTGCACTTCGCCAGCCGGATGGACCGGCTCGGCACCGAGAGCGCCTTCGAGGTGCTGGCCCAGGCGCGCCGGCTCGAGGCCGAGGGCAGGTCGGTGGTCCACCTGGAGATCGGGGAGCCGGACTTCGCCACCCCACCCCACATCGTCGAGGCGGCCCACCAGGCGATGGTGGACGGCGCCACCCACTACACGCCGGCGGCCGGGCTGGCCCCGGTGCGCGAGGCCGTGGCCGCCGCCCAGCAGCGCCGGGCCGGGGTGCCGGTGAGCGCGGGCCAGGTGGTGGTCGTGCCCGGCTCCAAGAACATCCTCCACTTCGCCCTGCTGGCCCTCATCGAGCCCGGCGACGAGGTCATCCTCCCCGACCCCGGCTACCCCGTGTACCGCTCCCTCACCGAGTTCGTGGGGGCGACCGCGGTCCCGGTCGCCATCCGCGAGGAGAACGACTTCCGGGTCGATCCCGAGGAGGTGGCGGCGGCGATCACGCCCCGGACCCGGATGCTGATCCTCAACTCGCCCCAGAACCCGACCGGCGGTGTTCTGGCCGAGTCCGACCTGGACCGGCTGGCCGAGCTGGCCCAGCGCCACGACCTCTGGGTCGTGAGCGACGAGATCTACAGCGAGATCTGCTTCTGCGACCTGCCCCGGCCCATCTGGTCCCGGCCCGGCCTGGCCGAGCGCACCATCGTCATGGACGGCCTCTCCAAGACCTACGCCATGTGCGGCTGGAGGCTCGGCTACGGGATCATGCCGGAGCCACTGGCCCGGCGCATGGAGACGCTGCTGATCAACACCAGCGCCTGCGCCGCCAGCTTCACCCAGCTGGCCGCGGTGGCGGCCCTGGAGTCGCCCCTCTCCGAGCCCGCGGTGAGCGCCATGGTGAGCGAGTTCAGGGCCCGCCGGGACCTGCTCGTGGGAGGTCTCCGCGAGATCCCCGGCTTCAGCTGCCACCTACCACTGGCCTCCTTCTACGCCTTCCCCAACGTCAGCGGGACCGGCATCCCCAGCCGGGAGCTGGCCCACCGCCTGCTGGACGAGGCCGGCGTGGCGGCGCTGGCGGGGGAGACGTTCGGGGACCAGGGCGTGGACCACCTTCGCTTCGCCTACACCGTCTCCCAGGCGGACATCGCCACCGCCCTCGAGAGGATCGGCAGCTTCGTCCGCTCCGCCCGGCCCGTCGCGACCGCCGGGAGCTAGGGTGGCGGCGCCGGACGGCGGGTCAGCCCGCCCCCTGGTCCTGGTGCCCAGCTCCGCCAGCCGGCGCTGGGAGGAGGATGGTCCCGGGGCGGCGCTCCAGTCGCTCAACCAGGCCTACGTCAGCGCCCTCCAGGGAGCCGGCCTGGTGCCCCTCCTGGTGACCCCGGGCGACGCTCCTCCCGAGGACCTCTCCGGCTTCGGCGGCCTGCTCCTGCCCGGCGGCCCCGACGTCGAGCCGTGGCGTTACGGGGCGGAGCCCGACCCCACCACCGACCCGGCCCCGGAGAGCGACGCCCTGGAGTTCTCGCTGCTGGAGCGAGCCCGCGCCCAGGGCCTGCCGGTGCTGGGCATCTGCCGTGGCCTCCAGCTGCTCAACGTGGGC
>JASHRA010000121.1 GCA_030038765.1 Candidatus Dormiibacterota bacterium
TCACGCTCCCGCCAGCGGTCCAGCTCCAGCTCGAAGAGGGCGTCGACGCGGCGGCCCACGGGCAGGTGGGGACGCAGGCGGGGGCGATTGAACGTGACCGCCTCGGCCTGGCCGCTGCGGTCCGCCAGCAGCACCCGCAGGTGGGCCCCGGAGGCGCCCATGGGAGCCGCCGAGACCACCCAGCAGTCGCTGGCGCAGAGCAGCACCGCCGGGTTCCCGGTGCCGCAGGGCTGCAGCGCCAGCAGCTCCCGGGCCAGCCCGAGGCCGCACTCGCCGAGCCCCACCACGGCGTCCACCCGGAAGGTGCGGGTGGGCCGCTGGTCCCCCAGCTGCTCTCGGGACGCCTGCTCCAGGGAGGCGGCCAGCGAGGCCCCCTGGCCGGGGTCGGGGCTCACCGTGAAGCCGCCCGCCCCGTGGTGGCCGCCGTACTGCAGGAGCCGGGCCGCGCAGCGGCGCAGCGCCTCGACCACGTCCAGCCCGGCGACGCCCCGGACCGACCCGCGCCAGAGCTCCCCTTGCTGACTGTAGACGAAGGCGGGCCGGCCGTACTCCTCGGCCAGCCGGCCCGCCACCAGCCCCGTCACGCCGGGGGCGATGTCCGGCGAGCCCAGGACGATGGCGCTCAGCTCGTCCGGCATCTCCTCCACCCGGGCCCGCGCCAGCTCCAGCCCGGCCGCCAGGAGCTGCCTCCGGGCGCGGTTCAGGCTCTCCAGCTGGGCGGCGGCCTCGGCCGCCTCCCTCGGGTCCTCGGTGAGGCAGCAGCTGAGGGCCAGGTCGGCGTCCCCCATCCGCCCGGCCGCGTTGATCCTGGGCGCCAGGCCGAAGGCGAGCTCGGAGCTGCTGGGCGCGCCCTGGACCCCGGAGCGCTGGGCCAGGAGCTGGAGCCCGGGGCTGGCGTGCTCCGTCCAGGCCAGGAGGCCGCGGCGCACCAGGTCCCGGTTCTCCTCCTGGAGTGGCATCATGTCGGCCACCGTGCCCAGCGCCACCAGCGGCAGCTGGCGCCCGGCCGTCCCCTCGGGCAGCACGCCGCGCTGCTCCAGGGCCAGGGCCAGCTTGTAGGCGACCCCGACCCCGGCCAGGCCCTTGAAGGGGTACTCGTCGTCCGGGCGCTGGGGGTTGACGAGGGCGTCGGCGGGCGCCAGCTCCACCTCGCCGCTGCCCGGGTCCCGGTGCGGCTGGTGGTGGTCGGTGATGACCAGGCGCAGGCCGGGCGGCCGCTCCCGGGCGACGTCGATGGCGGTGGTGCCGCAGTCCACGCTGATGACCAGCCCGACGCCGTGACGGCTCAGCTCCGAGAGTGCCTCGCCGTTGAGCCCGTAACCCTCCGACTCGCGCTTGGGGATGTAGGGGACGGGGTCGTGCCCGCCGGCCCGGAGGCAGCGGACCAGCAGCGCGCAGGCGGTCACGCCGTCCGCGTCGTAGTCCCCGTAGACGGCCACCCGGCGGCCCTCGCGGAGCGCGTCGGCGACCAGCTCCACCGCCCGCTCCATGTCCGCCAGCAGCCGGGGCGGGTGCTCCGGGCCCTCCGAGCCGAGCGCGTCGGAGCGCAGGCCACGGGCCCGGGTCACGCGCTGGAAGGGGGTGCAGGGCGCCTCCCCGGCCGGGGGGAGCAGCCAGTCCCGGGTGGCCCGCCTCATCCCGGCCCTCCTGAGCCACGCCGCCACCGCCCCGGGGAGGACCTCACCGGAGCCCGATTCTAGCCCCGGCGCCGGGCCGGCCAGGGCTGCTCCAAACTGACGCGGTGACCGACCCGACACCGGAGCGCCGCCGCCGGGCCCCCCGGGCCCTCTCGCCGCTCGAGGCGCGGGACAAGGCGGAGCTGCGCCGCCGCAGCCTCCAGGTCTCCACCTTCTGCCTCCACGCCATGGCCTGGGTGCTGGTGGTCTTCTACGCCACGGACTACCTGCCCCCGCTGGCGGTGCGGGGCACGGTGGGGCTGCGAAGCCCCGCCAGCGCCCAGTACCTGGACGGCTACCTGGCGCTGGGCCTTCTCTGCGCGCTCCTGGGGGCCAGCTTCGGCGCCCTCTACCGGCGCCGCATCCGCGCCAGCCGCTACAGCTGGCGCTGGTTCGTCTTCCCCATCCTGGTGGCGCTGCTCCTGATCCCGGCCCAGGGCGCCGAGGAGTGGCTCAGCCGGGGCGTGGAGCTGATCTGCCTGCTGCTCGGGATCGGCGCCGGGATCCGGCTCGGGCCCCGCCTCAGGCCCCGGCGGCCACCAGCTGGAGGTCCCTGGGCCGGCGGCTGACGGGACGGTAGAGGGTGTCCCGCTCGCGCGGGACGCGGCCCGCGCCGCGGATCGCGGCCTCGATCTCCCCGGGCTCCAGGTTCTGGCCGTGGTTGGCCCCGCTCATGCGGGTGATGGACTCCTCCATCAGGGTCCCGCCGAAGTCGTTGGCCCCCCAGCCGAGCGACTCGGCCACGCCCTCGGCGCCCAGCTTCACCCAGCTGGTCTGGATGTTCCGGATCTCGCTGCCGAAGAAGAGGCGGCAGTAGGCGGTGAAGCGGAGCGAGTCCTCCAGGCTGAGCGGGTGGCTGATGCCGAAGTACTTGCCCAGGGTGTTGTTCTCCACCTGGAAGGGGAGCAGCACGAACTCCGTGATCCCGCCCGTCTCCCGCTGCAGGTTGCGGATCACCTCCAGGTGGCGGAGGCGGTGCCAGGGGGTCTCGATGTGGCCGTACATGATGGTCGAGGTGGTGGGGATGCCCACCTGGTGCGCCGTCCGGACCACGTCCACCCACTCCTCGGTGGTGAGCTTCTCGGGGCAGAGGATGCGCCGCACCTCCTCGACCAGGATCTCCGCCGCCGTCCCCGGCATGGTGCCGAGGCCGGCGTCCTTCAGCTGGCGCAGCACGTCCTCCACCCGGCGCCCCGACTCCTGCGAGATGTAGCGGATCTCCTCCGGGGAGAGGGCGTGGAGGTGGAGCGAGGGCCAGCGGTCCTTGATCTCGCGGAAGAGCCGGTCGTAGTAGTCGAGGCTGAGCTCGGGGGTGAGGCCGGACTGCATGCAGATCTCGGTCGCGCCCCGCTCCACCGCCTCCGAGATCTTGGCGAAGACGGTGTCGTGGTCGTGGAAGTAGGCGCCCTTGACGCGCAGCGAGCCGCGCCGGAAGCCGCAGAACTTGCAGGTGCCGACACAGACGTTGCTGATGTTGACGTTGCGGTTGACGACGTAGGTGACCTCGTCCCCGACCAGCTCGCGACGCAGCTGGTCCGCCTGGGGGCGGAGCTCGGCGAGCGAGTCCTGGTAGACGGGGAGGCGCTCCTGGAGCCGGTAGCCCAGGCTGCGCGCCTTCTCGGCCAGGTCCTCCTCCGAGGGCCAGCGGTAGGCCGGGCTGACCGAGTCCCCGTCGGCGGAGATCCCGCCCAGGTCCCGGGCCCCGGCCTCCACCAGCTGCGGCCAGCCCTCGAAGTTGAGGTTGGGGGGTACCTGGACCGTGACCTCGGCGGGGAGGAGCTCCCGGGCCAGGGCGACGGTGCGGCGGAAGGTCTCCGGGTCGGGCCCGGGCTGGTCCGCCATCGGCGTCCCGGGCTTGGGGATGAAGTTCTGGACGATCACCTCCTGGATGTGGTGGTGGCGCCCCTGGCAGGCGGCGATCAGCTGCAGCGCCCGGCGCCGGTCCCGCTCCGACTCCCCGATCCCGACCAGGATCCCGGTGGTGAAGGGGATGCCCAGGCGGCCGGCGTCCTCCAGGTGGCGGAGCCGCTCCCGGTAGCGCTTGCCACCGCCCATGCCGTGGGCCCGGATGAGGTCGGTGCCGGTCTCCAGCATCAGGCCCATGGAGGCGTTGCAGGGCTGGAGGCGCTCCAGGCTGGCGCGGCTCAGGAGGCCGACGTTGGTGTGCGGCAGGAGCCCCCGGGCCATGGCCCGGCGACAGATCTCCACCACCAGGGAGACGAAGGCGGCCTCGTCCGCCAGGCCCAGGTCGGGGAGCCTCCAGGGCTGCTCCCCGCTCATCACCAGCAGCTCGCGGCAGCGCAGCCGGAGGGCCCGCTCGATCTGTCGGTCGGCCTCCTCCAGCGTGATCAGCCCGCCCTGGTCCTGGCGGTACTCGCAGTAGCCGCAGCGCCGGAAGCAGCGGTAGGTGACGTCCAGGGTGTAGCTGCGGCTGAAGGTGAGGTAGCTGGCCTCGTACTCGGGCCGGTGCCGGGTGACCAGCCCGGGCGGCGGCACGATCGCTTCGTAGGCCATGGGTGCAGATTACCTCGCCCCCTTCGGGGCGGGCCGGGGAGCGAGCCCGGCGCCGGTCCGGGCGCTCGGGTCAGACCCTCAGCGGCACCAGCACGTTGGGATAGCTGGCCCCGTACTTCTCCACGTAGGTGTCGAGCGCGCTCAGCAGCTGCTGCTGGAAGGCGAGCCGCTCCACCAGGTCGGCCTGGGAGACGCGCGCCGCCTGCCCGCTCAGGTGACGCTCGATCCAGGGCGGCACCAGGGACAAGAGGTCGGTGGGACCGCCCGTCAGCACCACCACCTCGGGGCGGTCGTCCTGGACCTTGATGCCGACCCGGAGCAGGATGCCGGTGCGGTTGGCCAGGGCCCAGACCCGCTCCCAGTGGCCGGAGGCTTGGCGCAGGCGGTCGGGGCGGGTGTAGCGGATGCTGGGGTCGTTGATGATGCTGGTGTCGGCGTCCCCCCAGCGCACCAGGCGCTCCACCACCGGCTCGTCGAGGTCCCGCGCCGTCCACATCACCAGCGAGGCGCAGCGGTTGTCGAGGTCCGGGGGTGAGACCTGGGTCCCCTGGCTGGCGGCCAGGCTCAGCACCTCGACGATGCTGGCGTGGCGCAGGCAGTAGCCGCGACCCTCCACGACCCGCAGGTGCTCGGCGCAGGCCGCCCAGGAGCAGTCAACCGCCCGGCGGTCGCGGTAGAGGCAGCGATAGGCCTCCTTGTTGTCGCAGCCGGGCTGGTCGCATCCTCCTCCCTCGGCCTCGCCGTAATGAACCGGCTGCGGTGCCTCTTGCTCAGTGCTGCGCCTTGACATCGATCGGTGTCTCCTCTTGGCGGCGCGCGCTGGACCGGGGCTCCGGCGCGCCCCACGCTGGTGCGACAGGTGGCGGAACTGGCGCGAAGATAGCAGAGGAGGAC
>JASHRA010000122.1 GCA_030038765.1 Candidatus Dormiibacterota bacterium
TCCAGGGGTCGTCCGCCAGCCGCAGCTCCTTGCCGGCCCCGGCGCCCAGCGACATCAGCCGGAGCCAGAAGCCGGGGCCCGGTGGGGGCCCGGGCTGCGCTCCCCCGGGGCCGCCCCCGTCGAGCTGGGCCCAGAGCCGCTCCCGGGCCAGCTCGCCCAGGGCCCGGGCCAGCTGGCGCGGCTCCGCCCCTCCCGCCTGGAGCCGCTGCAGCTCGGCCCAGGCCTCGGCCGCCCGGCCCTCGCCGAGGCGTTGGCAGAGCCGCTCCAGGCTCTCCGGGTCGGCCATGCCCAGACCCCGCTGGACGGCGGCCACGTCGAGCTCGCCCTCGCCCGCGAGCTCCCAGAGCCGCTCCAGCAGGGTCTGGGCGACCCGGTGGGAGCCGGTGGCGGCCTGGGCGATGAGGGCCAGCGCCGGCCGCTCGGCGGGGATGCCCTCCGCCTCGCAGATCTGGGCCAGCCGGCCCTCGATCAGCGGCGCCGGGACACGGCGGAGGTCGTAGCGCTGGCAGCGGGAGCGCACCGTCTCGCTCAGCTTCTGGGGCTCGGTGGTGGCGAGGATGAAACAGGTCTGCTCGGGCGGCTCCTCCAGGGTCTTGAGGAAGGCGTTGCCGGCCTCCAGGGTGAGCATGTGGACCTCGTCCACGATGTAGACCTTGCGGCGCAGCTGGCTGGGCAGGAAGCGGGCCCGCTCGCGCAGCTCGCGGACGTCGTCGATGCCCCGGTTGGTGGCGGCGTCGATCTCGATGACATCGAGGCTCGCGCCCTCCAGGATGGAGCGGCAGGGCTGGCAGCGGTCGCAGGGCTCCCCGTCCTCCGGCTGCTCGCAGTTGATCGCCCGGGCCAGGATCCGGGCCGCACTGGTCTTGCCCGTGCCGCTGATGCCAGTGAAGAGGTAGGCGTGCGCCACCCGCCCCTCCCTCACCGCGTGGCGCAGGGTGGTGGCGACCACCTCCTGGCCCACCAGCTCCTGGAAGCGCTGTGGCCGGTACTTCTGGTAGAGGGTCGGGCGAACCTGGCTCACGCTGCCTAGATGATCCCAGAGGAGGGCCCCGGGCAGAGTCCCGGAGAGGCCCGCTCCGGGCCTGGGGCCGGGAGAAGTGATCGCGCACCCCTCTTCGTTGAGGCATCCCCGGCGCTATCCGGCCGCCGGACTCGGGCCGGGGAGCCCGGCGGCACCCCAGACTGTCCGCTTACCGCTGCTTCCTTCCGGACCTGACGGGGTTCGCGGTAGCTGGCTGCGTCGGACCCGGCCGTCAACGCCCGGGCGATCGGGGCAGACCCGATGACACCTCCCCTCGGAGGGGAGTTCGACCCCGCTGTAGCGGATTGCGGGTGCAGGGCACCGCTAACTCCCCGTCTAGCGCGACCGCCGCGATTCTACCCCCGGCGTGCCCGGCCTGCCGCGGAGGCCCGGGAGCCCGCGCCCCGCCGGCGGCGGTCAGCCGGTGGTCAGCCCCACGAACTGGGCCCCCGAGCCCGCGGCCAGGGCGCTGACCGCGCCGCTGCCGCTGCTGACCAGCACCAGCTGCGAGCTGATGGTGCTGCCGTAGCGGTCGTAGCGGGGGCCGGTGTAGCGGGTGGCGACGATCTCGCCCCCGGGCAGCCAGGCGTCCGCGACCAGGCCCGGCGGCCCGAGCGGGGTGAGCCGCCCGGTGGCCGTGTCCAGCACCTGGAGCTGGCTCTGGAGGTAGGCGGAGCCGACCGCGGGCCCGCAGCCGGGGCAGAGGCTGAGGACCAGGTCGCCGCCGCCGGGGGAGAAGGAGGCTCCGCCGTAGCCGCCCCCGGCGGGGAGCGCGAAGGTGGCCGAGCTGAAGCCGTCGATGCCGGTCACCAGCTCGCTGGGCAGCCCCGCCCCCTGCTGCAGGCAGGCGTACTCCCCGCCCGCCGAGACGGCGCTGACGGCGCAGTTGGCGGAGTTGCTGACCACGGTCCCGGCGCCGGTCTCGGGGTTGACCAGGGAGACCTCCGGGTAGGCCGGGGCGAAGCCGGCAGCGGGGACCGGAGCCAGGCCCAGGAGGAGCTGGCCGTCGACCCAGCCGAGCAGGGCGTAGCTCCAGCCGCCGGGGTACTCCGAGGCCGGCGGCGCCGCCTGCTGGGAGCTGTCCAGGAGCAGGCGCGGTCGGAGCCCGGCACCGCCGACCCAGACCTCCTGGCCGGTCCCGGCGCCCCCGGAGACCGAGACCAGGTAGGCCCACTGCCGGCCCCCGGGCGCGACCGCCAGCGACCCCAGCTGGCTGGGGGGCAGGCCCGCCCCCACCCGGGATGCCTGGTCCACGGTCCCGACCTGGTTCAGCTGCCCCGCGGCGCTGACCCGCATCAGCAGGCTGCCGGAGACGAAGTAGGCGCCCCCGGAGCCGGCCGCCAGCGCCGGCGCGCCGCCGCCGGGCAGGGCCAGCGAGCCCGTCTCGGTGCCGCTGGTGGAGTAGACCTGAAGCGTGGCGCAGGCGCAGCCGCCGGAGCCGTAGCCGACCAGGCCCGTGATCTGGCGGCTGGGCCCGGGGGTCTGGGCCCCGGCCACCGCCGAGGTGGGCCGGGGCGTGGGGCTGGGCCCGCTGGGCGCCTGCCAGGGCAGGGCGCAGCCAGCCAGCAGCAGGGGCAGGGCGAGCCCCGCTCCAAGCCAGATCCTCCTCCCGGCGGCCAGCGCTCCACCTCCTTCAGGGGCCCGCGCCCCGCTCGGGGAGAGGTTATCCCTCCGCCCCGGGCCGAGGCCCGGCGGCCGTGGCCGGCTCAGAGCTCCAGGCGCAGCAGCCGGGCGTGAGCCAGGCGCAGGGTGGCGCCGCCCGCCAGCAGGGCGCAGAGGCCGCAGGCCAGCACCGCGCCCAGGGCGGACCCCAGCGGGCCCAGGGCGGGCAGGACCAGGGGCAGGGTCAGGGCCACCATGCAGACCGCGACATAGGCCGAGCCGAGGAGGAGGAAGCCCACCGAGAGCCAGATGCCGATGGCCCGCCGCGGGTCACCCCAGTCGAGCCGGGGCCAGATGGCGCCGAGGCCGGTGGCCAGGGCCGCCAGGCCGCCCACGCAGAGCACCAGCAGCAGGGAGGAGAAGGCCAGGTCGGCGGGGCCCAGCCCGGCCCGCAGCTCCGCCGACCAGAGCAGGGCCAGGCTCGCCCCCACCGCCACCAGCAGGGGCAGGGCCAGCTTGCCGAGGAGCAGCTGGGCCAGGCTCAGGGGGGAGCTCCGCAGGCACCAGAGCTGGCGCCCCTCCGTGCCCACCGCGCGCAGCCCCAGGCCGCTGGCCACGAACATGGCGGCGAAGGCCGAGGTGGTCAGGGGGCCGTACCAGAGCGGGAAGTCGCGGAAGAGGCTGAGCGAGCCGGCCCCCGCGGCCGGCACCAGCAGGTAGACGGCGAAGAGGGCCAGGGGCAGCACCAGCTGGCTGAGCTGGATCGGGTCCCGGCGCAGGCTGCGCCAGTCCTTGACCAGGACGGCCAGCACCGGGGGCAGGCGGTAGCGGCCCCGGACCGGGCGCCGCTGGCGGCGCGGGGCCAGCTGGGCCTTGGCCCAGCCGGGCCGGTAGCGGGGAGCCGCCCAGGCCAGGCAGAAGCCGAGGCTGGCCATGGCCAGCAGCAGCAGGGGCAGGGCCCAGGCAACCGCCAGCTGGTCCTGGCCCCGCCAGCCGGCGACCAGCTCGCGGGCCACCCAGCCGGGAGGGAACCAGGGCCCGCCCAGCGCCCCGCTGCCCAGAGCCCGTACCGCCCCGGCCCAGCCGGTGCCCTGCCCCGGGGCCCGCCCGGAGATGTCCAGGGCGGCCAGGCCGAAGCCGGTGAGCGTGACCGTGGCCGCGGTCGCGTCCCGGACCCGGCTGGCCGGCACCAGCCGCACCGCCGCCACCACCAGCACCAGGCCCAGGCCCACCGGCACCGCGAGCAGGGCCAGGAGGGCCAGGGCCCCGAGGGGCAGCAGCGCCAGCTGGCCGCGGTCGGCGTAGGCGGCCAGCAGCGGCGGCCCCAGCAGGGCAGTCCCGACCAGGGCGCCGAGGCAGAGCTGGCTGGCCAGGCGATGGGCCAGGATGGAGCGCGAGGTGAGCGGCAGCGAGAGCAGCCACTCCAGGTCCCGGGAGAAGTAGGCGGAGGCCACGGCGAAGCTCACCGACGTGACCAGGGTGAAGCCGCAGAGGAGCGTGATGCCGCCGGTCAGGGTGGCCGTGAGCCGGGCCGGCGACGTGGCCAGGGCGCCGCTCAGGGGCACCCGCAGCAGGGCGGCGGCGAGGAACCAGGCGACCGGTGCCAGGGCCAGGGCGGAGACGGCGCAGAGGTAACGCGCCCGGCCCCGGCGCAGCAGCCCGTTGAGGATCATCGCCAGCTGGGCCCGGAGCAAGGTCCGGACCTGCTCCCCGCCCCCGGGGAGCCGCTCCAGCCAGGGGTCGAGGCGGGAGGACGGGATCAAGCGCGGAGCGCCGCCACCAGCTCCGCCGGCTCCCCCTCGGGGGCTCCGGTCACGGCCATGAAGGCGTCCTCCAGGGCCGATCCCGAGGCGCCGCCGGGGCGCCACCGCGACTCCAGCTCGGCGACCGTCCCGAGCGCCGCCAGCTGGCCCCGGTGGAAGATGCCGACCCGGTCGCAGAGGGCGGCCGCCACCTCCAGGGCGTGGGTGCTGAGGAAGACGGTGCGGCCGCTCCGGCAGAGGCCGCGCAGCAGGAGCTTGAGCTCGCGCGCCCCGCTCGGGTCCAGGCCCACGGTGGGCTCGTCGAGGAAGATCACCTGGGGGTCGTGGAGCAGGGCGGCGCAGATGGCCAGCTTCTGGCGCATGCCGCGGGAGTAGCTGAGCACGAGCTGGCCCAGGTCGGGGCCCAGGTTGAAGGCCTCCACCAGGGCCTGCTCCCGCCTCCGCCGGAGCTCTAGGGGGACGCCGTGGAGGTCGGCGGCCAGCTGCAGCATCTCGGACCCGGTCAGGCGGTCGTAGAGGGCGGCCGTGTCGGGCACGTAGCCGAGCTGGCGGCGGGCCTCGCGCCCCTCGCCCTGGGCGTCGTAGCCGCAGATCATGACCCGTCCGCGGCTGGGCCGCACCAGGCCCACGGCCATCTTGATGGTGGTGGTCTTGCCCGCCCCGTTGGGGCCGATCAGGCCGAACAGCTCCCCGGGCGGCAGGCGCAGGTCGAGCTCAGAGACGGCAGCGGCACCGTCGAAGCTCTTGCTGACGCCTTCGAAGCTGACCGGCCAGACCCTGGGCAGATGCTCCGGCATGGGCCGGATTATGTCGCCGCACTCCGGCGGCACCATGCTCCGATGCCACGTTGTAACCTCCGGCTATGAGCACCACCGTAGCCGAAGGCAGCACCACCGTCACCCGCGCCGGCCTCGACGACCTGGCCCTGCCCCAGGGCAAGCGGGCCCGGCTCCACAGCCTCCTCTTCGATCGCGGGCCCGCCAACGGCACCCTGCTCCTGCTGCCCCTGGACCAGGGCCTGGAGCACGGGCCCGTCGACTTCTTCGTCAATCCCCCGGCCCTGGACCCGAGCTTCGAGGTCCGGCTGGCCCTGGAGGGCAACTACTCCGGGATCGCGCTCCAGATCGGGCTCGCGCAGCGCTACCTGCAGCGGGACGCGGGCCGGCTGCCCCTGGTGCTCAAGGTCAACGGCCGCACCACGCCGCCCGGCTTCGACGAGGCCTTCTCCCCGCTCACCTCCTCGGTGGAGGACGCGGTCCGGCTGGGCGCGCTGGCGGTGGGCTACACCTGCTACGTCGGCTCACCGGCCCAGGACCGCGACCTGCGCCAGATGGACGAGGTCCGGCGCGAGTGCGAGCGCTACGGCATGCCCCTCATCTGCTGGGCCTACCCCAGGGGCAGGGCCATCGCCCAACGGGGCGGGCAGGACAGCCTCTACGCCATCGACTACGCCGCCCGCGTGGCCCATGAGATGGGCGCGGACGTGATCAAGCTCAACATCCCCCGCGCCCACTCCGAGGCCGACGCCGCCTCGCCCGCCCCCTACGACACCCTGGAGGAGGACCGGCGCCAGATGCTGGCCCGGATCATCCGCTCCGCGGGGCGCTCGCTGGTGATCTTCGCCGGCGGCAGCAAGCTGGGCGACGACGAGCTGCTGGGGCGGATCGAGGACTGCATGGCCTCCGGGGCCACCGGCTTCATCTTCGGCCGCAACATGTGGCAGCGCCCCTTCGACCAGGCGCTGGAGATGAGCGCCCGGGTCCACCAGGTGCTGCGCCGGTACGGGACCCGCTAGGGGCCGCCCCGCCCCGCTCCCCGCGGGCGCCCGCCGCGCCACGCCGGCGCCGGGGGCCCGTAAGATCGGCCACTGTGACTCTCGGCGCTAGCCCCCTCGCGGCCCCGGCGCCGACCCCGGCCCGCGGCCTCGACTGCAAGCTGGAGCACGGCTGCCGGGTCCTCTCCCGGGCCCGGCTGGAGTACCGGGACGGGGCCGAGGGCCGGGTGCTGCAGGTGCTGCGGGAGGCCAGCGACCTCTCCTCCTACAGCGACGAGCTGGCGCTGAGGGCCAACAACTGGCCCGAGCGCTACCACCTGAGCCCGGCCCGCGCCAACCTCCTGCGGGCGCTGTGCCTGGACCCCGGGGCCAGGGTGCTGGAGGTGGGAGCCGGCTGCGGCGCCATCACCCGCTACCTGGGCGAGCAGTGCGCCCTGGTGGACGCCCTGGAGCCGATGCCAGCGCGCGCCCGCGCGGCGCGCGCCCGGACCCGCGACCTCGGCTCGGTGGAGGTCTTCGTCGGGCTCCTGGAGGACCTGCCCCAGGAGCCCGCCTACGACCTGGTGGTGGTGATCGGGGTGCTGGAGTACGCCGGCGCCGGCTCCCCCGAGATCGCGCCCTACCGGCGCCTGCTGGAGCAGGCGCGGGACCGGCTCCGGCCCGGCGGCGCGCTCGTCCTGGCCATCGAGAACCAGCTCGGGGTCAAGTACCTGGCGGGTGGCGCCGAGGACCACAGCGGGCGCCCCTTCGACTCCCTGGAGGGCTACCCGCTGGGAGCGCCGGCGCGCACCTTCGCCCGCTCCCAGCTGGACCGGATGCTGCGCCAGGCCGGCCTGGAGCCGCTCTTCCTGGGCGCCTTCCCCGACTACAAGCTGACCGAGGTCCTGCTCAGCGACCGCATCTTCACCCTGGAGCCCGACCTGGCCCGCCGGCTGCCACGCTTCCCCAGCCAGGACTGGGCCGCCCCGGGGCGGCGCGCCGCCAGCGAGGGCGCCCTCTGGAGCACCCTGGTGGCGGCCGGCCTGGGACCGGCGACGGTCAACTCCTTCGTCGTCCTCGCCTCCAGCCCCGGGGCCCCCGGGCTCTGGCCCCCGGCCCGGGTCGCCGCCGGCTACGAGCTGACCCGGCGGGCCGCCTACGCCACCGAGCGGGTGGTGGTGGAGGGTGAGGCGGGGCTCAGCTTCGAGCGACGCCGGCTCAACCCGGGCCGCGAGCCGGCTCCGGGCCCGGCCGGAGTCCGGCTCGAGATCGGGGAGGGCTCCCGGGGGCTGGTCCGCGGGCGCGACCTGGTCGATCTGCTGGCGGTCTCCGACCTCCCCGCCCGGCGGGGCTGGCTGGAGCGCTGGCTGAGGCTGGCGGAGGCTGAGCTGGGGGCCCGCCCCGGGAGGCCGCGCATCGACGTCCTGCCCCACAACGTGGTGGTCACGCCCGAGGACCAGCTCGTGGTCGTCGACTCCAAGTGGGTGACTGACGCCTGCGACCTCTCCGGGCTTAGCGCCCGCTGCGCCCTCCTGACCGCCTTCCGGCTGGCGCCGAGGGCGGAGGTGCGCGGCTGGGGAGCCCGGGACACAGAGCAGCTGGCGCTCCAGCTGGGGGCGCTGCTGGGACTGGCCGGGGACGGCGGCTGGCTGGCCCCGGCGGTCGCCGCCGAGTGCCGCCTCCAGGCCCAGGTTGGGGTCGGGGTGGGCTGGCCGGCGGAGCCGCAGCGGCTCCCGGAGTACCTGGAGCGACTGCACTGGAACGAGCTGCGGCGGCCGCTGGCGCAGGGGCCGCGCAACTTCGGCCTGGAGCTGGCCGAGGCGACCGCGCGGGTCGCCTACCTGGAGGGCTCTCTGAGCTGGAAGCTGACCCGGCCGCTGCGCGCGACCAACGCCCTCCTGCGCCGGGCGAGGAGCCGGCTCAGGGACCTACCAGGGGCGGGAAGGCGGCCCGGGAGGCGATCGCGAAGAGGGGGCCGATCAGGACCCCGAAGCTGAGCACGGCCCCGCCGCAGAGCACGATCCCGAGCCGCGCCGTCAGCCCCGGCAGGGCCAGCTCGGCGCCCTCCACGCGGGGGTCGAGGAGGCGCAGCAGCCAGCGGAAGACGACCAGGGCGGAGAGGACGGCGGAGAGGAGCTCGGCCCAGGCGAGCCAGCCCATGCCCGCCTGGAGGGCGCTGGAGGCGGCCAGCAGACGGACGAAGAAGCCGGCCATGGGCGGGAGCCCGGCCAGGCCGCAGAGGAGCAGGCCCAGGCCGCCCGCCATGAGCGGGGAGCGGCCCCAGAGCCCGCGCAGGTCGGCGACGCCGTCGCCCTGCCCCTGGGCCGCGGCCGCGGCCAGCCAGCCGAGCAGGGCCGCCCCCAGGGGGACGGTGCAGAGGAGCAGGTAGAGGACCGAGGCCACGCCCGCCTGGGAGCTCTCCAGGAGGCCGGCCAGGCCGAGCGCCAGCTGGGCGGGCAGGAGGCAGAGGACGGCCCCCAGGAGGCGGCGCTGGCGCAGCGCCAGGATGGGCGCCAGCAGGAGCGTGGCGGCGGCCAGGACGGCGGTGGCCATGGTCCAGCTGGCGGGTGCCGCCCCCAGCATGCCGGGGAGTAGGCGGAGCAGCGCCGCCGCCGCCGCCAGCCAGCCCAGCAGGGTCGCCGCCAGGGAGGGGGCGGCGGGCAGGCCCTGGCCCTGGCTGGAGCGCCACCAGAGGAAGGGGAAGAGCCCCAGGGGCAGGGCCGCCCCGAGCAGGACGAGGAGCGCCCCCACCACCACCAGGGGATCGAGGCTGTGCAGCCCGACCGGGATCCGGAGCAGGCCGGTGCTGCCGGCGAGTCCGGCCAGGATGGCGCTGCCCGAGGCGATCGCGACCAGGGCGAAGGCCTGGGCGGAGAGGCTGCGGACGGCGGCCCGGATCGACCCCAGGTCGGTCTTGCGCAGGCCCTGGGCCAGGGCCAGGGGGAGCAGGGCCAGGGCCAGCGCCGAGTCCATGGTGACGACGTCGGTCGAGGAGGCGACCATGAGCACGCCGGCCGTGCTCATGAGCAGGAGCAGGTGGTAGACGCCGCGGTTGGGGTCGAGCTGGGCCTCGGAGTCGGCGCCGCAGAAGAGGGCGGCCCCCGCCCCGGCCAGGGCCAGGACGTAGAAGTAGAGCCCGAAGCGGTCGATGAGGAAGCTGCCGTGCTCGATGTCCGGCGCCGTCGGGCCCAGCGAGGAGCGCCAGAAGCCGATGCTGGCGGCGAAGGCCAGCAGCAGGGCCCCGAGGGCCACCCAGCGGCTGGCGCTGGGGTGCCTGGCCCCCGCCGGCAGGCGGGAGAGGGCGGCGCAGGTGGCCGCTCCCAGCAGCAGCACCCCGATGGGACCGAAGTCCTGGAGGAAGGCCCAGCTCACGACTTCGAGGCCGCCGTGTTGGCCGGGGCCACGGCCGAGATCCGGGCCGAGACCAGCGAGGTGCCCTGGACGGCGTAGGGGACGAAGTAGCCGGCGAAGATGCCGAAGAGCACGATCCCGGTCCCCAGCACCCAGGCGCTGTAGAACTCGGACCCGTGGCTGTCCCCGACCGTGGTCAGCTCGGGGTTGTCGGCGTCGTTGGCGAAGACGCGCTGACCCATGCGCCAGAAGGCGGAGGTCAGGAGCAGGATCCCCGCCAGCGCCGCCACGGTGAAGAAGCGGTGGGTGTCGAGGCCCGAGAGCACCACCTGGAAGAGGCCGGGGAAGCCGGCCAGCAGGGGCACCCCCAGCAGCCCCGCGACGGCGAGCGCGAAGCAGAAGCGCAGCCGGGGCGCGGCCGCGGCCGAGCCGGAGAGGGGGCCCAGCTGGGCCATCCCGGCACGGTCGCAGACGGCGCCCACCGCCAGCAGCAGCAGGGGCGCCGTGAAGAGGTAGGCGAAGCAGAGGTAGATGACCCCGCCCAGCGAGGTCTCGGTGAAGCTGGCGACTCCCAGCAGGAGGAGCCCGCCCAGGGCCACCAGGCAGTTGGCTGCGAGGCGCCGGAGGTGCTGCTCGGCGCGGGCTCGCAGCGCTCCCCAGAAGAGCGTGACCAGGGCCAGCGCCAGCAGCGGCACCGTCACCTGGAGGGCGCCGTTGGGCTCCATGGCGAGGGCCACCCGGACCAGCCCGTAGCCACCTACGGGAAGGGCGCTGGCCGCCACCAGCATCGACACCGGGGTGGCGGACTCGGAGACCGCGTCGGTGAACCAGCGCTGGAGCGGGAAGGCCCCCATCCGGGCCAGGAAGGCGATCAGGAAGAGAACCTCCACCACCAGCCCGGTACTGCCGCTGGCGCTCTTCACCGTGGTCAGGGTGGCGAAGTCGAGGGTGGTGTTGCCGGTGCCCAGCAGCAGCAGCATGGTGCCCGCCACCAGCGCCGCCACGCCCAGGCCCTGCACCACCAAGAGGCGGACGCCGCTGGCCACGCGCGCCCGGCCGCCGTCCTGGGCGATGAGCAGGGCCAGGGGGACGATGGGCCAGGCGAAGAAGAGGATGAACAGGCCCAGGTCCTGGCTGGCGAAGGTGCCGCTCAGGCCGACCTCGACCAGGAGCAGCAGAGCGAAGTAGGTGCGATAGCGCTCGCGCCGCCGCCAGCTGGCCAGCACCAGGGCCGGGAAGAGGGCGGTCACGGCCAGCAGCAGGAGGAGGTTGAGTCCGTCGGTGCCGAGGTGGTAGTCGAGCTGGAAGAAGGCGCCCCGGAGCCAGGGCGCGTCGATCGAGGGCTCGGGGATGGAGCCCGCGCCCGGGCTGCTCACCTGGCCCAGGAAGTCGAAGAGCGCGATGGCCAGGGGGATGACGGTGGCGAAGAGGGCGGTGGTCCGGACCCGGAAGCGATGCAGCTCGGTCCGCACCGGCAGCGCCGAGATCAGAGCGGCCCCGACCAGGGGGATGAAGACGATTAGGGAGAGGGTGAGATCGCTGGGCATCTAGGGCAGCCCCACCCCGGCGGCGTGCCCGGCCGCGACCCAGACCACGATCGCGACCGTCAGCGCCAGCCCGCTCGCCAGCACCAGCCCACCGCCCCAGGACCAGCTCCGCAGCGCGCCCAGCCGGGCCGGGGTCCGCCAGCCGAGGAGCTGGTCGAGGCCGCTCTCGGCACCCTCCGCCAGGGGCTCCAGGACCCGGCCCCGG
>JASHRA010000123.1 GCA_030038765.1 Candidatus Dormiibacterota bacterium
ATGCCGCAGAGGCGGAGCTCGCGCACCACTTCGGGCGGGACCTCCAGCGCCCCCTCCAGGTTGAGCTCCTCCAGGATCCCGAGGACGCGGTCCAACACGCCCAGTCGGGAGCGCCGGTCAGCCCGCTCGCGGCTGCTCTCCCCCTCCCAGGTCAACGCCGGCAGACTCCGGCTCCGCCGCACCCTCCCCCGCTCTCCCATCGTGGTCACCGTTGGTGGGTAGAAATATGACCCATCCTGGCCCGGACGTAAACAGGTTGTTACCGGTCGCGGTGCGTTCGATCTCGCCGCGACCACCGGGAGCGAGGCCATGGGCCCCCGACACCCCCCGGACCGTGACCCGGCCGGGGTGGTGTAGAAGACCGGCTCTGGAACTGGGACCATTGGGCCGATGGCGGGCAGCAAAGCGGCCAGCGCCTCCCTGGGCCTTGAGGACGGCCACGTGTCGCTACGTCCCCACGATCCCAGCTGGCTGGCGGCCGGCGCCCGGGAGCGGGCCACGCTGGCGAGGGTCCTGGAGGGCCTCGCCGTGGGCGTGGAGCACGTCGGCAGCACCGCCGTGCCCGGTCTCGAGGCCAAGCCGATCCTCGACCTGGCGGTGGCGCTGCGGAGCTGGGACGCGAGCGAGCTGGCCGAGCTCCGGCGGCGGCTGGAGGACGCCGGTTACGGCTACCGGCAGAGCGGAGCCGACGGCGGTCTGCTCTTCGTCCGCGCCCAGGGGCCCGTGCGCACGGCCCACGTCCATGTCCTCCCGGTCCAGGACCCGGAGTGGGAGCGCTACCTCACCTTCCGCGACCGGCTGCGCGCCGACCCCGGGCTGAGGGCCGACTACGCCGCCCTGAAGCGGCGGTTGGCCCGCATCCACCCCACCGACAGGGTCGCCTACACGGAGGCCAAGACCGAGTTCGTGCTCCGCGCCCTCGCGCAGGGGGAGGTCCGGCCCTGACGGGAGGCTGCGGCCGCCGGCGGCGGGGCCCGGCCGGGCCCTCAGCCCGCCAGGCTGAGTCTCTCCGGGGTGGGCGGCAGCCCCACCTCCTCGGGGCTCCCGGGCACGGGGCGGAGGCCCAGCACGTGCGCCACCAGCGGGGCCACGAGATCGGCCAGGGCGGCCGGGGAAACGTCACGCGATGCACCCTGGGCGGAGAGCGAGGTGGCGGTCCGGCCCTCGATGCCGCAGGGCAGGATGAGGTCGAAGGCGGAGAGGTCGGTGGTCCCGTTGAGGGCGAAGCCGTGGTAGGTGACCTTGCGCCCGCTGAGGCGGACGCCGATGGCGGCCAGCTTGCCCTCCCGGTGCCAGACCCCGGTGTAGGCGGGATCGCGGAAGGCGTCGACGCCGCAGAGCTGGCAGGCGTCGATGAGGGCGGACTCCAGCGCCCGCAGGTAGGCGATGCCGTCCAGCCCCAGGGCCTCCAGGTTGACGATGGGATAGCCGACCAGCTGCCCCGGCCCGTGGTAGGTGACGGAGCCGCCGCGGTCGACCTCGAAGTACTCGGCCCCGCTGGCCCTGATCCCCTCCTCGCCGCGCAGCAGGTGCTGGCGCCGTCCGCCCCGGCCCATGGTGTAGACGGGCGGGTGCTCCAGCAGCAGCAGCAGGTCCTCGTCCAGCTCCCCCGAGGCCCGGGCCGCGGCCAGCCGGCGCTGCAGGTCCCAGGCCGCCTGGTAGGCGACCGTGCCGCACCAGATCACCCGCAGGGGCGGGCGCCAGACCCCGGCCATCCCTAGGCCCGGGCGGCCATCCCGGCGGTCCCGGCCAGCAGCTGCTGGTGGGCGTGGTAGGAGCTGCGCACCAGCGGCCCCGACTCCACGTGGGCGAAGCCCAGGGAGCGGCCGAAGTCGCGCAGCTCGGCGAACTCCTCAGGTCGCCAGAAGCGGTGGCAGCGGATGTGCTTCAGGGAGGGCCGCAGGTACTGCCCGATGGTGACCAGGCGCACCCCGTGGGCGCGCAGGTCGCAGAGCACCTCCTTGACCTCGTCCATGGTCTCCCCCAGCCCCACCATGAGGCCGGACTTGGTCTGCGCCCCCGGGCCCAGCTCGCCCGCGCGGCGCAGCACCTCGAGGGAGCGCGGATAGAGGGACTTGGGCCGGACCCTGGGGTAGAGGCGGGGCACCGTCTCGATGTTGTGGTTGAAGACCTCCGGCTCCGCCCCCATCACCGTCCGGAGGCTCTCCTCGGCGCCCTGGAAGTCCGGCGTCAGGACCTCGACGCGGCAGCCCGGCACGCGCCGGTGGATGGCCCTGATGGTGCTGGCAAAGATGTCCGCTCCCCCGTCGGGCAGGTCGTCGCGGTCCACCGACGTGACCACGGCATGGCGAAGGCCCATCTCGGCCACCGCCTCCGCCACCCGCTCCGGCTCCTCCAGGTCGAGCCCCTGGGGCCGCCCCGAGGTGACGGCGCAGAAGGCGCAGGCCCGGGTGCAGACGTCGCCCAGGATCATGAAGGTGGCGGTGCCGTAGCTCCAGCACTCGCCGATGTTGGGGCACCTCGCCTCCTCGCACACGGTGTGGAGCTGCTTGCCCCTCATGATCTGGTTCAGCTGCTGGTAGCGGCCCCCCGCCGGCATCCTCACCGTGAGCCAGTCCGGGCGCCGGCTGACCCCCTCGGGCAGGAGCTGCTGCCACATCGGCCTGCCGTCACCGATGGGGCCCCGGCCGGGGATCACCTGGGGCCGGCGGTCCGGGACCACGGGCAGCTCGACACGGGGCCTGACCACCCGGTCGGGAGAGATGGGCTCCACCTACCCATCGTAAGTCCTGGGCCCGACCACCCCGAGGCGGCCGGCCTAGAAGAGCGAGGTCTCGGCCGTCACCGCCTCCAGCGAGGCCTTGACGGCGCCCAGGAAGCGCGCCGCCGACGCCCCGTCGTTGATCCGGTGGTCGAAGCTGAGGCAGAGGTTCATGATGGGCCGGATCGCGATCGCGTCCGCCACCACGACCGGTCGCCTCACCACCGCGTCCATGACCAGGATCCCGGCCTGGGGCTGGTTGATGATGGCCTGGGACATGACCGTCCCGAGGGCGCCGGCGTTGTTCAGAGTGAAGGTGCCGCCGGCCACGTCCTCGAGCGTGGCTCGGCCCTCCCGGGCGCGCTCGATGAGGGCGCTGGCGGCCCGCGCCAGCCCGGCCACGCTGTACTGGTCGGCGTTGCGCACCACCGGGACCAGGAGGCCGTCCGGCACCGCCACGGCCAGCCCCAGGTTGACGTCGGCGTGCAGCAGCACGGACTCCTCCTCGAGGGAGGCGTTCATGCTCGGCACCGCGCGCAGGGCCAGGCAGGTCGACTTCATGGCGAAGTGGAGGAAGGTGAGCTCGACCCCAGTCGCCTCCCGGAACTCCGACCGGTGGGCGATCCGGGCCGCGGCCACGCCGCTCATGTCGACCTCGACCATGGTCCAGGCGTGGGGCGAGGTCTGGCGGCTGCGGACCATGTGCTCGGCGATGGAGCGGCGCATGGGGCTGAGCGGCAGCCTCTGTCCCGCTCGCGGCGCGGGAGCCGCCGTCGGAGCGGTCCGGGCAGGAGGCGCGGCCGCCGCTGCGGCACTGGCCGTGGCGGGGACCTCCGCGCTGGCACCGCCCTCGAGGAAGAGGAGCACGTCACGCTTGGTGATCCGCCCCTGGAAGCCGCTGCCCTGGACCCGGGCCAGGTCGACGCCCCGCTCTGATGCCAGCGCCCGGACGGCCGGGCTGATGAAGTCGGAGCCGGCCGCTCCGGGCCCCGGCAGCGATCCCGGTTGGGGGACGGGCGCGGTCCTCGCCGGAGCTGCCTTCGGCGCCGGCTCGGGGGCGGGGGCCGCTAGCGGCGCCGACCCGCCCCCACTCGCCCCCGCCGGCGGGGGCAGAGCGGCCGCAGCCGCAGCCGCGCCCGGGCTCTCGGCTCCATCGCCCTCCAGGGTGCAGAGAGGCTCGCCCACCGAGAGCCGCTGCCCCTCGGGGGCGAGGATCTCGCCCACCGTCCCCGCCGCCGGCGAGGGCACCTCGGCGGTGACCTTGTCGGTGATCACCTCCACCAGCGAGTCGAACTGCTGCACCTGCTGGCCCGGCTGCACCAGCCAACTCCCGATGGTGCCCTCGGTTACCGACTCGCCGAGCTGCGGCATCGTGACCGTGATCGACATCAGCTATCCGCTCCTCACTCCGGCCGGGTCAGTAGGCGGCCAGCTCGCGCAGCTTGCGCTCGATCTTCTCCGGACCGAGGCAGTAGTACTCGGCGAGGGACTCGGCGAAGGGCATGGCCGGGATCTCCGGTCCCCCGAGGCGCATGACCGGCCCGTCCAGCTGCTCGAAGCACTCCTCGGCCACGATCGCCGCCACCTCGGCACCGACGCCCACGGCCAGGTTGGCCTCGTGCGCCACCAGCACCTTGCCGGTGCGCCGCGCGCTCTCCACGATCAGCTCCCGGTCCAGGGGCCGCACCGAGCGCAGGTCGACCACCTCCACCTCGATCCCGTCCTGGGCCAGGCGCTCGGCCGCGGTGGCGGCCTCGTGGACGGTGGCCCCATAGGTGAAGCAGCTGACGTCGCGACCCGCCCGGACCACGCGCCCCCGGCCGATGGGGACCACGAAGTCCTCGTCGGGCACGTCCTGGCGCAGGGACCGGTAGAGCCCCTTGTGCTCCAGGTAGCAGACCGGATCCGGGTCGCGGATGGCGGCGGTGAGCAGGCCCCGGGCGTCGTAGGGAGTCGAGGGCAGCACCACCTTGAGCCCGGGCACGTGGGCGAAGAGCGCCTCCAGCATCTGGGAGTGGTAGAGGGCGCCGTGGACGCCGCCGCCGAAGGGGGCGCGGATCACCATGGGGACGCCGAAGCTGCCGTTGCTCCGGTAGCGGATCTTCGCGGCCTCGCTGATGATCTGGTCGACGGCGGGGAGGATGAAGTCCTGGAACTGGATCTCGGCGACCGGCCTCAGCCCGTTGATCGCGGCGCCGATCGCCACCCCGACGATCCCCGAC
>JASHRA010000124.1 GCA_030038765.1 Candidatus Dormiibacterota bacterium
GGCCCGGATCAGCTGGTCGGCGCGGGCGTCGCTGTAGCCGTTGAAGTTGGAGCCCGCGCCGGTGGCGAAGATCTCGTCGCCCGAGGGGTAGAAGTCGGGGGAGTAGGTGTAGGCGTAGCCCACGTCGCCGTAGGCGATCAGGTCCCAACGGCAGCCGAAGCCGGTCTTGGGCTGGCAGGGGCTGAGCTCGGTGAAGACCTGGGAGCTGGCGCTGGGCTGGAGCGTCAGGTCGATCCCGGCCAGGGAGTAGGCGGAGCGCAGCTCCTGCATCATGTCGTCGAAGACGGCCGACCCGGTGGTGTAGACCAGCGTCAGGCGCAGTTCCATGCCGCGCTTGATGCCGGCTCCGCAGTCCCGGGCCCCGCTGCCCGGTCGGGAGCAGCTGTCGGTGCCGCCCGCGTGCACCGCCCAGCCGTGGTCGCTGAGCAGCGACTTGGCCGCCGCCACGCTGTAGGGGTAGGGATTGGAGCGCTCCGCCGAGGTGACGTAGGGGCTGGCGGGGTGGATCGGCACCGGCCCATACGTCGGGTAGCCTTCGCCGTGGAGGACGTCGCGGATCATCTCCGGCTGGTTGACCAGGCGCTGCATCGCCTCCCGGAAGTACAGCTGCTTGAAGAGCGGGCCCGTCTTGGGGTTGGTGAAGTTGTCCAGGACGTAGTTGATGCCCCAGACGGTCCAGGGCTCCAGCTGGTAGCCGAGCCGGCTCAGCTGGGAGCGCTGGTCGAGGTCATTGATGGGCAGGTAGCCGTAGTCGAGGGAGCCGCTGCGCAGGGCGTCGAACTCCGAGGTGGCACTGGTGAAGGGCTCCTCCACGAAGGACGCGATGTGGGGCTTGGTCGGCCCGGAGTAGCCCGGGTTGGGCACGAAGGCGCTGTAGCCGGTCTCGGGCGAGTAGGCGGAGAGGCGCCAGGGCCCGTCGACCACCTTCCAGAGCGGGTTGGTGGCGTAGGTGGAGAGGGTCTGGGACTGCCCGTCCAGGTAGTGGTAGACGGCGAGGGCGCCCGAGCTGGTCTCGTCGTAGTCGCCCTCGGGCGAGCTGGCCGAGGTCCTGTCCCAGGCCTGCTGCGGCATGGGGATGATCTGGCTCAGCTCGTTGCTCAGCAGCCAGACGTGGTTGTAGGCCTTGTTGAAGGTGATGCTGAAGGTGTAGGGGCTGCTGGCCGGGAAGCTCATCGAGGTCACGTCGTCGGGGAACGCGCCCGGCGTGTAGGCGTACCAGTTGTCCTTGTTGGCGATGATCATGTTCATCCAGAACTCGACGTCGCGGTTGGTGACGGGCACCCCGTCCGACCAGAGGTAGTGTTTGAGGCTCACGGTGACGGTCCGGCCCGAGTCGGAGTAGGTGGGCGGCTTGCCCAGCGAGAAGGCGTAGTTGACGGTGGTCCGGCCCTGGTCGCCGAACCAGTAGAGGGGGCGGAAGAGCTGGTACTGGAGGTCGAAGATGTTGGCGTTGGAGGCGTCGATCGAGTTCATCAGCGGGAATATGTAGTTGGGTGAGCTCCCCGGAGCCAGGGCGAAGCTGACCTGGGAGCCCGACGCCGCGGCCACTGGAACCGAGCCGGACGCGGCCAGCAGGAGCAGCAGCGCGGCGGAAGCCGAGACCAGCAGCCGGGGAACACGCACCATCCTTCCCTCCTGGGTCCGGGCCCGAGCGCGGCCCAAGGCGGCGAGACCGTAGTCGATTGTCGACAACCGTGTCAATCACCCGCCGGGGTGATCCGCGAGCGGGCCGCCCAGGGGGCGCGCTCGACCCCGGAGCCATGCCGCGATTCCCACGGAGGTCGCTGACCGGGCTCTCGTCCCTCCGGTCCCTCGCCGAGGGCCGTGCTGGAGGAGGGCGGCGCGGTCGGCCCGCTGGGACTCGAACCCAGGACCTGGGCTTTATAAGAACCCCGCTCTAACCAGCTGAGCTACGGGCCGCGGGGGCAGGATAGAGCACGGCGGCGCACCCTGGATGAGGGGGTTCACGGCGCTGGGAGCCGGCGCCGCAAACCCGCCCGGGACAGGCGGAGGCGCCCGCGGCCTGTCGGCCCGCGCGTAGCCGGGCGAGGGTGACTGGGAAGATATGTGCCTCCGCCGCGAAGGCTGGCGCTCATTAGACGAGGTGGACGTTGATGATCGAAGTGAAGGGCAAGGTCGCGTTCCTCACCGGTGCCGCTGAGGGCCTCGGCCACGAGGTGGCCCTGGAGCTGGCCTCGCTGGGCATGCGACTGGCCCTCTTCGACGTCCAGGCGGAGAGGCTAAACGCACTCGCCGATGGGCTGCGTAGTCAGGGGACCGAGGTCCTGCCCATCGTCGTCGACCTCTCTGACGCGGCGGCGACAACGGCCGCTGCCGACCGAGCCATGGAGCACTACGGCACGCCCCGGGCGCTGATCCACGATGCCGCCCTGCTGAAGGAGCGAGACTTCGCTGACATCACCTTCGCCGACTGGCGGCGCGAGATGGACATCATCGTGCAGGCGGCCTTCATCCTCTCCAAGGCCGTCTGGCCGGGAATGGTGCAGGCGGGAAGTGGCAGCATCCTCTTCGTCTCCTCCGGGTCAGCGCTCTCGGGCTTCGTCAAGGAGGCCGCCTACACTCCGGGCAAGCATGCCCAGGAGGGATTGATGAAGGTCCTCTCCCTGGCCGGGCGACCGCACAACATTGCCGTGAACACCATCACCACCGGCGTTTCGATCGACACGCCGATGTCCGCGTCGCACTACACGGAGGAGATGAAGATCGGGATGGTGCACCCCTCCCGTCTGGCCCCTGCCTTCGGCTTCCTCGCTGGGATAGACGCTGGATTCGCGACCGGGGAGCGCTTCGACGCTTTCAAGATGTCCGAGGCTATGTGCGTGGCCGCCAAGCGCCCGCCGTACGACCGGTGAGCATGCTCCCCCCTCGCATCGGCCACCAGCCGGCGACCCGGGGTCAGGTGGCGCTTGCCAGCACCGCCACCAACCGTACCATGGCGACCGCCCGGGGGAGGTCCGGGGCCAGGTACGAGAGGGTCACCGGGCCGGTGCGCTGGATCCCGGGAACCAGCAGCGCGTGCTCCAGCATCGACTCACGGTGGACGTCGATCTCCAGCTCCACCTCACCCTCGAGCCGGGTAGGCCTCACCTCTCCGCGGCGCCCAAGGGCTGCGGGGACGGCGGCCTCGATGCGATCGCAGGCTTCGCCGGGGTGGAGCGACTCGGCCGCTCTCTGA
>JASHRA010000125.1 GCA_030038765.1 Candidatus Dormiibacterota bacterium
GAGCGCTCGCGCTCGCGACCCCACCAGGCCTCGGCCGCGGCCCCGGCCAGGAGCTCGATCCGGCGCAGGCCGGCGCCCACGCTGCGCTCCCCGGTCAGCACCGCCGCTCCGATCTCGCCGGAGCGGGCGACGTGGGTCCCGCCACAGAGCTCCTTCGAGAACTCGCCGAAGTTGATGACCCGGACCTCGGCGGCGTAGAGCTCGTCGGGCAGGGCCAGCGCCCCCTGCCGGCGCGCCTCCTCCAGCGGCAGCAGCTGGACCCCGCGCTCCAGGTCGGAGCGGATGGCCCGGTTGAGCTCCCGCTCCAGCAGCGCCAGCCGCTCGGGGCCGAGCGCCTGGGGCCAGCCGAAGTCGAAGGTGGCATGGTCGGGCGCCACCAGCGAGCCCCGCTGCACGACCTGGTCCCCCAGCAGGTGGTGCAGCGCGGCGTTGAGCAGGTGGGTGGCGGAGTGGTGGGCGGCGCAGCCGCGGCGCCGCTCCCGGTCCACCTGGGCCACCAGGCCCAGCCCCACCGAGAGCTCGCCGCGCAGCACCCGGCAGCGCTGCACCCGGCTCCCGGCCCCGGCCGGCTGGGTGTCCAGGACCTCGGCCTCGCCCTCGTCCCAGCGCAGCCGGCCCCGGTCTCCCTGCTGGCCGCCACCCTCGGCGTAGAAGGGGGTCCGGGCCAGCACCACGTCGACCTCGGTGCCGGCCGGGGCCCGCTCCGCCAGCTCCCCGGCCAGGACCAGCGCCAGGACCTCCGAGTCCAGCTCCAGCCGCTCGTAGCCGAGGAACTGGCTGGCCGGGAGCTGGAGCTGGCCGAGGCCGGTGCCGGCACTGCTCCGGTGGGCCCGGGCGCGGCTGCGCTGCTCCTCCATCAGGGCCAGGGCCGCAGCGCGGTCCACGCCCAGGCCGCGGGCCCGGGCCAGCTCCTCGGTCAGCTCCAGGGGCAGCCCGTAGGTGTCGTGGAGGCGGAAGGCGAGCGCCCCCGGGATCTCCCCGCCGGCGGCCGCCTCCGCCGCCGCCTCGAAGTGCTCGCGGCCCCGGGCCAGCGTCTCCCGGAAGCGCTCCTCCTCCTCGTCGATGGCCGCGCGCACCGCCGGCCCGGCCCCCACCAGCTCCGGGTACTGCCGTCCCAGCACCGCCTGGACCGCGCCCAGGCAGGCGCCGAGGCCGCCCTCCAGGCCGATCTGGAGGGCGCTGATCAGGGCCCGGCGCAGGACCCGCCGGACCAGGTAGCCGGCGCCCTCGTTGCCGGGCAGGACTCCCTCCGTGATCAGCATGGAGGCGCCCCTCGCGTGGTCGGCGAGGATACGCAGGTGGCGCCGGCGCTGCTCCTCTGGGAGGCGGGCGCGGGCCCGGGCCGCGAAGTCCTCCTGGATGGGCGCGAAGAGGTCGGTGTCGAAGTCCGAGGGGACACCCTGGAGGACCAT
Organism: Candidatus Dormiibacterota bacterium; assembly: GCA_030038765.1. Taxonomy (GTDB): domain Bacteria; phylum Chloroflexota; class Dormibacteria; order Aeolococcales; family Bog-877; genus Bog-877. The sequence goes on from JASHRA010000125.1 coordinate 1,413, forward strand.
GGCGATGCGCTCCAGGCCCATCCCGGTGTCGATCCCGGGCCGGGCCAGGGGCACGGTCCGGCCGTCCTCCAGGCGCTCCGAGTCCATGAAGACGAGGTTCCAGATCTCGAGGTAGCGCTGGCCCTGGCCGGGACGGTCGGCGGGCCCGCTGGCGAACTCCGGGCCCAGGTCGTAGTGGATCTCGCTGTCGACCCCGCAGGGACCGGTGGGCCCGGCCTGCCAGAAGTTCTCCTCCAGCCTCGAGATCCGCTCCCGGGGCAGGCCCGCCACCTCCTGCCAGAGCCGCTCGGCGAGCTCGTCGCTGGGGTGGACGGTGGCGTGGAGGCGCTCCGGGTCCAGCCCCAGCTCGCGGGTCAGGAGCTGGAAGGCGAACTGGATCGCCTCGGCCCGGGTGTAGTCCCCGAAGCTGAAGTTGCCCAGCATCTCGAAGAAGGTGTGGTGGCTGAGGTCGCCCACCTCGTCGATGTCCACCGCCCGGAAGCACTTCTGGCAGGACGTGAGCCGGCTCCGGGGCGGCTGCGCCTGGCCCAGGAAGAAGGGCTTGAGGGGCACCATGCCGGCCCCCACCAGGAGCTGGCTGGGGTCGTCCCGGGGCAGCAGCGGGGCGCTCTCCACGCGCAGGTGGCCCAGGCCCTCGAAGTAGCTGAGGAAGACGGTGCGGATCTGGTCGCTTAGCAAGACGTGTCCCCTCGCCGGATCGCCGGATTCTACCAACCGACCGAGAGGTGCCCGGCTACTCCGGCAGCTCCTTCTTCAGCTGGGCCAGGGCCGCCCGCTGCAGGCGGCTGACGTGCATCTGGCTGATCCCGAGCCGGCGCGCCACCTCGGTCTGGGGCAGCTGCTCCACGAAGCGGAGCACCATTATCTCCCGCTCCCTCGGGGTCAGGTGGCGCATGGCCCCGGCGAGCATGTTCTGGAGCTCGATTCGGCTGAGGTTCTCGTCCTCGACCCCGATCCGGTCGCCCAGCTCGCGCTCCTCCTCCTCGCCCCCGAGCGGCGTCTCCAGGGAGACGGCGCGCTGGGCCGGGCCCGCCTCCATCGCCTGCAGGACCTCGTCCGGATCCAGCTCCAGCCGGGCCGCGATCTCGGGAACGGTGGGATCCCGGCCCAGCTCCTGGCCCAGCTCCGAGCGCGTCCGCACCACCCGGGCGTAGGTCTCCTGGAGCCGGCGCGGCACCCGCACCGCCCAGCTCTTGTCCCGGAAGTAGCGCTTGATCTCGCCCAGGATGGTCGGGGTGGCGAAGGTGGAGAACTCCAGGCCGAGCCCGGGGTCGAAGCGGTTGATGGCGGCGATGAGGCCGAGGAAGCCGACCTGCTCCAGGTCCTCCAGCGGCTCGCCGCGGCCGGCGAAGCGGCGCGCCAGGGAGCGCACCAGCGCGCTGTACTCCTCCACCAGCTGCTCCCGGAGGGCCGGGTCGTGGGTGCGGGCGAACTCGCTGAGGAGGCCACGCTGGCGTTCGCGGTCGAAGCGGGGCGGACTCGGGGGGGCGGCGAAGCCCGCCTCGGTCACCGCCAGCGGTACTTGGCCAGGCGGACCCGCATCACCCCGTTGCCCGCGGCCTGGAAGTCCACGTCGTCGGCGAAGCAACGGAGCATCGAGAGGGCGAGGTCCAGGGCCTGGGCGCTGGCGACGGCGCCGCCCGGGGGCAGCAGCGTCGCCGGCTGCGCCGGCGGCCGGGGCCGGCTGCCGAGCAGGCGCACCTCGACCCGCAGCGCGTCCTCCTGGACCAGGAAGTTGATGCGCACCTTGGCGTCCTCGATGCCGGCCGCGGCGGCACTGCTGATGGTGTGCTC
>JASHRA010000126.1 GCA_030038765.1 Candidatus Dormiibacterota bacterium
CCGCCGCCGCGAGGACCCCGCTGGGGCCGGCGCGCGGCCGCGCTGCTGGCCGGGGTGGCCCTGCTCCTGGGCGTGGGCCTGGCCGGGTACCACCTCGGCTCGCCGGGCTCGGGCACGACCGCCTCGCAGCCCATCCCCACGCCCGCCTCCTCGGGCGTCACCTCCAGGTCGAGCACGCTCGACGTGGCCAAGGTGACGGCCAAGGTCGAGCCGGCGGTGGTCGACATCACCGCCACCGACGGCTACCAGAACACGACCGACGCCGGGACCGGCATCGTGCTCACCTCCAACGGTGAGGTGCTGACCAACAACCACGTCATCGACGGGGCCACCAGCCTCACCGCCCAGGTCGACGGCCAGGGCACCAAGTACGCGGCCAAGGTGATCGGCTACGACGACAGCCAGGACGTGGCGCTGATCCAGCTGGAGGACGCCTCCGGGCTGAGCACGGCCACCGTGGGCAACAGCTCGAACGTCAGCGTGGGCGACGCGGTGGTGGCCATCGGCAACGCCCTCGACCTCCCCGGCAAGCCCACCGTCACCAGCGGGCAGGTGACCGCGCTCGACCGCTCCATCACCGCCAGCGATGACGGCAGCGACGCCAGCGAGAACCTCACCGGCCTGATCCAGATCAACGCCTCGATCTGCCCCGGAAACTCGGGCGGGCCGCTGGCGGACGCCGCCGGGCAGGTGATCGGGATGAACACGGCGGCCGCGGAGCAGGGCAGCTCCGACTCCTGCTCCACGGTCGGCTTCTCGATCCCCATCAACACGGCCCTCAGCATCGCCAGCCAGATCCAGAAGGGTGAGTCGAGCAGCAACGTCCACATCGGCCTCCCCGGCTTCATCGGGGTCGAGGTGGAGAACGCCAGCCAGGCGGGACAGGGCGGCTTCGGCGGCTTCGGCGGCTACACGGCCCCGACCAGCTCGGGCGCGCTCATCACCAGCGTGCTGAACAACACCCCGGCCCAGTCGGCCGGCCTGCAGGCGGGCGACGTCATCACCGCCATCGGCGGCACCTCGGTGGCCTCGGTCTCGGCGCTCAGCTCGGCCATCGCCGGCTACCAGCCCGGGCAGAGCATCTCCCTCACCTACGTCAACTCCTCCGGCAGCAGCCACACGGTCAGCCTCACGCTCATCACCGGACCCGCCGGCTGAGGCAGGTTCGACAGCCCGCACCCCCCGCCCCCCGGCCTCCGAGGCCGGGGGGCTCGAACGTTGCCCGGGCCCGCGGCCGGCGCGGGCCGATAGCCTAGGGGCGACGTCTCAGGCTCTCCCTCGGAGGGTGCCCCAAGTGACTTCCGCGCCCGCGGCGGGACCGGGCCCCGGCGCCCGCCCCCGGGTGGTGGTGGTGGGCGCGGGCTTCGCCGGCCTGACCCTGGTCCGGCGGCTGCGCCGGGCGCCCGTGGACGTGCTCCTGGTCGACCGCAACAACTACCACCTCTTCACCCCTCTGCTGTACCAGGTGGCCTCGGCCCTGCTCAATCCCTCGGAGATCGCCCAGCCGGTGCGCAAGCTGGTCCGCAACCTGCCCAACTGCCAGTTCCGGCTGGCCGAGGTGAGGGGCTGGGACCGGGAGCGGCGCCGGCTCGAGACCGACCGGGGACCGATCTCCTACGACCACCTGGTCCTGGCCGCGGGCAGCGCCAACAACTACTTCGGTTCGGAGAGCCTGGCGCAGCACTCCCTGGCACTCAAGGAGCTCCCCGACGCCCTGGCCCTGCGCAACTCGGTGCTGGAGCGCTTCGAGCAGGCCAGCTGGGAGGCGGACCCGGGCCGGCGGGCCCAGCTCCTCACCTTCGTCGTGGTCGGGGGCGGACCCACCGGGGTCGAGTTCTCGGGCGCCCTCTCGGAACTGATCCGGCTGGCCCTGCGCCGTGACTTCCGGGGCGTGGACGTCTCCGCCGCCCAGGTCTGGCTGGTCGAGGCCCGGGACCAGCTCCTGCCCGGCTTCGGTCCCCGGCTGCGCCGGGCGGCGGCCCGGGCGCTGACCCGGCGCGGGGTCCGGCTCCGGCTCAACAGCCCGGTGCGGGAGCTGGAGCCGGGGGTGCTGACCCTGGCCGACGGCACCAGGCTCGACGCCGCCTCCGTGATCTGGACGGCGGGCGTGCGGGGGGCCACGCTGGCGGACCGGCTGGGCTTGGAGCTGGACCCACAGGGGAGGATCCCGGTCAACGCCTGGCTCCAGCTGCCCCAGCATCCCGAGGTCAGGGTGATCGGCGACCTGGCCGCCCTCGAGCGCCTGCCCATGCTGGCCCAGGTGGCGATCCAGCAGGCGAGGCGGGCGGCGGACAACATCACGGCCGCGCTCGAGGGCCGCCCCCAGCGTCGCTTCCACTACCACGACCTCGGGGTCATGGCCACCATCGGGCGCAACTACGCGGTGGCCCAGGTGGGCCCGCTCCAGCTCGCCGGGCTGGTCGGGTGGTGGCTCTGGCTGGTGGTCCACCTGCTCAACATCATCACCTTCCGGGCCCGGCTGGCGACGCTGCTGCAGTGGAGCTGGGACTACTTCACCCTCGACCGCCCCATCCGCCTGCTGGTCCGCGCCCGCGCCGTCCCGGAGCCGCCCTCCGGGGACTGAGCCGGGCTCGCCGCCGGGCTTAGAGTAGGGCGCAGTTGATCCCCAGCCTGCCCCGGGCCCCCCAGGGGACGCCCGCTGCCACCGACGAGCCGGCGCCCGCCCCCGGGGGCGGGGCGCAGTCCCCGGCCCGGGCGCGTCTCGCCGTCTACGGCATGACCTGCGCCGCCTGCGCCGCCAAGGTGGAGCGGAGCCTCAACCGGCTGCCCGGGGTGCGGGCGCGGGTCAACTACGCCAGCGAGCGCGCCGAGGTGGAGCTCTCCTCGCCCACCCCGACCGAGGTCCTGCTGCGCCAGGTGGAGCGGGCCGGCTACTCCGCCCGCGCCCTCGGGGGACGCCCGGATCCCGGCGCCGAAGGGGCCCAGGACCGGCTCCGGGTGCGCCAGCTGCGGCGGCGGCTGCTGCTGGCCGCCATCCTCTTCATGCCCCTCGGGGAGTGGACCACCGCCTTCTCCCTGGTGCCCTGGCTGCGCTTCCCGGGCTGGCAGGCGGTCTGCCTGGCGCTGGCCGCGCCGGTCGTGGTCTGGGCCGCGGCGCCCTTTCACCGGGCCGCCCTCCGGGCCGCCCGGCACCGTGCCTGCACCATGGATACCCTGGTCTCCCTGGGGGTCATCGCCGCCACCGGCTGGTCGGTCTACGCCATGTTCTTCCTCGACCTTCCGGAGCCGGGCCGGTCGGGCCTCTTCGTCCTCCTCCACCAGGGCGGCGGCGCCCTCTACCTCGACGTCGCCGCCGGGGTCACCACCTTCCTGCTCGCGGGCCGCTACTACGAGGCGGTCAACCGGCGCCGGGCCGGTGACGCCCTGCGCTCGCTGGCCCGCCTGGGGAGCTCCCAGGTGGCGGTGCTGGCCGGCGACGAGCTGGAGCTGGTCCGGCCCGTCGAGGAGCTCCGGGTCGGGGACCGCTTCGTGGTCCGACCCGGCCAGACCATCGCCACCGACGGGCGGGTTGTGCTCGGGCAGGCGGAGATCGACGCCAGCTCCATGACCGGGGAGGCGGCGGCGGTCCCGGCCGGGGTGGGATCGGAGGTGCTGGGCGGGACCCAGGTGCTGAGTGGGCGCCTGATCGTGGTCGCGACCCGGGTGGGCGAGGACACCCAGCTGGGCCGGATGCTGGAGCTGGTCGAGCGCGCCCAGCTGGAGAAGGCGGCGGTGCAGCGGCTGGCGGACCGCGTCTCCTCCGTCTTCGTGCCCTGCGTGATGCTCGCCTCGGGGCTCACCTTCGCCGCCTGGATGCTGCTCCAGGGCTCACCTGAGCTCGCCTTCAGCGCCGCCCTGGCGGTGCTCATCATCGCCTGCCCCTGCGCCCTGGGGCTGGCCACCCCGGCCGCGCTCCGGGTGGCCGCCGGACGGGGGGCGCAGCTGGGCATCTTCTTCAAGGGCCACCAGGGGCTGGAGACGGCCCGCCAGGTCGACACCGTGGTCCTGGACAAGACCGGCACCGTGACCGAGGGCAGCATGCGGCTCGTCGGTGAGCTGGCGCTGGACGGCGATCGGGACCGCCTGCTGGGGGTCGCCGGGGCCCTGGAGCGAGCCTCCGAGCACGCCCTGGCGGGCGCCGTAGTGGCCGCCGCCCGGGGCCGCTGCGGACCGCTGCCGGAGCCGGAGCAGTTCGCCAGTCTTCCCGGGCTCGGCATCGAGGGGGTGGTCGAGGGCGAGGCGGTGGTGGTGGGCCGGGCGCAGCTGCTGCGCCAGCGCGGGATCCCCATCCCCTCCCCGCTGATGCGCCAGGCGACCGCCTGGGAGGTCGAGGGGCACACCGTCGCGCTGGTGGCCCGGGGCGGGCTGGCGCTGGGCGCGCTGGCGGTCTCCGACCGGCTCAAGCCGACCGCGCGCGAGGCGGTGGAGCAGCTGCGCCAGCAGGGCATGGAGTGCGTCCTGCTCACCGGCGACAGTCAGGCCACGGCCCGCTCGGTGGCGGCCAGAGTGGGGATCCGGACCGTGATCGCGGGCGCCCTGCCGCACGAGAAGGTGGTGGCGCTGCGCCGGCTCCAGGGGGAGGGACGGGTGGTGGCCATGGTGGGGGACGGCGTCAACGACGGCCCGGCCCTGGCCGCCTCCGACCTGGGCCTGGCCCTGGGCTCGGGCACCGACGTCGCCATCGGCGCCGCCGACCTGGTGCTGCTCCGCGACGACCTGCGCACCGTCCCCCAGGCCGTGGCCCTGGCCCGGCGCACCGCCCGCACCATCCGCGCCAACCTGGTCTGGGCCTTCGCTTACAACGTGGTCGCCATCCCCCTCGCCGCCACCGGGCACCTCGATCCGCTGGTCGCCAGTGCCGCCATGGCGCTCTCCTCCGCCTTCGTGGTCTGGAACAGCGCGCGGCTGCGTCGCTTCGGGGTGGGCGCTCGCGACTCCCGGCCCGGGCTCGGGGGCAGGGCCCTCGCCCCGGAGCCCTCGCGAGCCGCCGTCGGGCCCTAGGTCGCGAGGGCGAGAGGTCACGGGGAGGCTTTCGCGCCGACGTCGGGCCTGGCTCGTCGCGGCGGCCGGGGCCCTGGTCCTGGTCCTCGCCGGCGGCGCCCTGGCCCTCCTCCTCTCCGGCTCCAAGCCGTCCCCGGCCACGCGCCGCGAGGAGCTGACGGCCATGGTCTCCCAGCTCCGCCAGTACCTCGGCCAGTGCGACTCGGAGGTGACGACGGTGGTGGCAGGGCTGGGCCGAGCCGGCCAGGCCCAGGGCACGCGCGAGCGCGTCCGAGGGCAGGCCCGCCGGGCGGCCAGCGCCTGCTCCCCGGCCGGCGGCACATCGGTCTGGGCGCTCACCGTCTACTCCGTCCCGGCCAGCCTGCGGGGCCTCGGTCTCGACTACGCCGTCAGCAGCCTCGGCGTCTGGGCCCAGGAGGACGCCGCCCCGGCCA
>JASHRA010000127.1 GCA_030038765.1 Candidatus Dormiibacterota bacterium
CCGAGCCAGGGCGAGCTGACCGTGGAGAGCCCCCGGGGCCGCGTCTACACCCGGCTTCCCCTGCTCGCCCTGGCCGGCCGGGACCTGCTCCCGGCCGGGCTCCGGGTCAGGTCCCAGGCCGAGCCCTGGGGCCTGCTGGTCTCCGCCCGGGCCGGCGGGCGGCTGCTCTCCCAGGCCCGGCTGCGGGCCCGGCCCGACTTCTTCACCGTCTCCTTCCAGGTCGTGCTGGGTCCGCTGCCGGCGCTGGGAGCGGAGTTCTTCTCCAACGGCGAGGAGGGCCTCGACTGGGCCTACGTCCGGCAGGGGCTGAGCCCGGACCCCAGGGGAGCGCTGCTCTCCACCAGCCCCAGCGTCCGGGTGGGCCCGGGGACGACCTTCTCGCCCCCGCCCCTGGACCTGCAGCTGGAGACCGCCGCCGGCTGGCTGGGCCTGGGCCTGGTCCAGGTGCCCGACGCCAACGCCATGGAGCTGGGCCGGAGCGGCGCCGTCTCGGTCGACTACCCGCTGGCCACGCTGGCCGGCTTCCGTGACCGGGGTGCCGGGGGCCGGGTCGCGGGCACGGTGGCGGACGCCACGCTCGGCTTCCCCAGCTTCCTCTTCAGCTTCGCCCAGGGGCCCTGGAGCGGCCTCCTCGCCTACCATGCGGCACTCCAGCGCCTGGGCTACGCGCCCCAGGCGGCGCCGCCCGGGAGCTGGCCCGCCTGGTGGTCCTGGCCGATCGTGGACACCTGGGGCCAGGAGGTGGTGGACGGGATCGAGCGCCGCTCCCCGCGCTACACGGCGGCCTGGGCGGAGCGCTACGCGGCCGGCTGGCAGGCCCGCTACGGCCAGCGCCACCTGACCCTCGTCCTCGACTCCCAGTGGCAGGCCCGGGTCGGCGAGGCGGAGCCCAGCTACCGCTTCGGCGGGGTGGCGGGGATGCGCTCCCTGATCGGCTCCCTCCACGCGCGCGGGCTGCACGTGCTGCTCTGGTGGCCGCTCTGGGTGCGGGGGCCGAGCTGCCAGGACGCCAGGCGACGGACCGGCGCCGACTGCCACTTCCGCCCCGGCTCGGCGGAGCGGGAGCCGGGGGGGCTGATCGACCCCACCGCGCCCGGCTTCGCGCGCTGGCTGCGGCACCAGATCACGATCGCCCTGGGGAGCGGGCCCGGAGACCTCGACGCCGACGGTCTCAAGATCGACTGGGGCCAGCTCACCCCCGATCCCAACCTGGTCCACCTGCAGCGCCCCTGGCTGGGGGTGGGGGCGGCGGCGCTGCTCCGCTACCTGCGCCTCGTCTACCAGGACGCGAAGGCCGTCCACCCGGGGGCGCTGGTGGAGTCGAGCGCCGTGGCTCCCCAGTTCGGCGGCACCCTGGACATGCTCCGCCTCTACGACGCCCGCGGCGAGGCCCGCTGGCAGCTGCGGGCGAGGATCATCTCGACCGCCGACCCCGGCACCCTGATCGACGGCGACGACTGGCCGGTGCGGTCGGGGCAGGCGGTCGCCCACGCCGTCACCAGCACCGTCTACGGCGTCCCGGCCAGCTACTTCCTGACCCGCTGGTACGACGGGGTCCCCATCACCACGCGCGAGGCTCGGACCCTGGGCACGATCATGCACCTGGCCTCGGAGAAGGGGGAGGGGTATGCCCGGGCGGGCGCGGACGGTGAGTGGGTCTACCTGGTGCGGGGACGGGTGAGGGCCAGAACCCTGGGTCACGACACCGCCGTCGCCGTCTACCCGGCGTCCGTCTGCGGGCCCGCGCCCCGGATCGAGGTGGTGAGCGCGCGCGACCAGCGTCTGGCCGTGCCCGGGGCGATCAGACGCTCCCCGGTCCGGTTCTCGGCGGGGCGCCCGGAGACGCTGCCGGCGCGCCGCGGCGGCTGCGTCCCCCTTCCCCGGACGCCGCGCCTGCGCTCCGGGCGCGCCTGGCGGGTCGGACTTCGGGATCTCGACTGAGGAGCACGCCCGAGCCCGCACCTATACTCGGCTCCGAACGCCTCGCGTTCGCGCTCTACGTGGGCCCTGAGCTGCCGGAGGGTGACGGCTCCCCTCACGGCAGGGCTGGTGGTGCCGGGCCCGGTCAGAGCGGGCCCCTTCAGGAGGCAGCGCCCATGGGCGCAGAGGAGCCCGCGAGCACGACCCTGGCGGAGGTCCGCCGGGCGGACCACGGCCACGCCCTCCGGCCGCTGCCCGATCCCGACTACCTGCTCCGCCTGGAGGCCTCCTGGGTGCTCGCGTTGCCCGAGGTGGCGGCGGGCCGCTGGCGGCCGGTGCGGCTCAGCGGCTGGCCCCTCAAGTGGGTCCGGGGCTCGCGGGTGCTGGCCGTGGACCTCAGCTACCGGGACGGGGCCGGCGAGGGACGCCTGGCGCTGGTGGTGAAGGCCTACTCCAAGCTGGCCCAGGCGGAGGCCGCCCAGCGCGCCCTGGCGGCGCTCTTCGAGTCCGGCTTCAGGCCGCCGGCGGGCCAGCTCGTCCCCCGTCCCCTGGCGCTCGACCGCGCCGCCCGGGTGCTGGTCCAGGAGCGCGCCCTGGGCCAGCAGTGGATCGAGCTCGTGCTCGGCGGTGAGGCCCCGCGCGCCTCGGCGGCGGCGGCGCGCTGGCTGGCGGCGCTGCAGCGCTGCCACCCACCGGCGTCACCCGTTCCCCTGGAGGCCGACGCCGACCGGGTGCTGCGGCTGGGGCGGCGCCTGCGACAGGCCTTCCCCGAGGCCGAGGCCATGTGCCAGCTGGCTCGGCGGGTGGCGGAGGAGATCCGCCGCCCGAGCATGGAACCGGTGCCCTCGCACGGAGACTTCCATCCCAAGAACCTGCTGATCCGGGGGGAGACGGTGGTCGGGGTCGACCTCGACGGCTTCGGCCTGCGCGAGCCGGCCGCCGACGTCGGCGACGGGATCGGGCAGCTGGTGGCCATGTCGGAGCTGCGGCTCGGCTCGGCCAACCTGGGGGCGGCCGCGGCGCAGCTCTTCTGGGCCGCCCACCGGGATCTCTCCGACCCGCGCATCGCGCCTCCGCGGATCGGAGTCTTCGTCGCCCGCACCTACGTCCAGGCCCTCCACTACGCCCTCTGCTACCGGGGCGGCCGCCGCACCGACCTGCTCTTGGAGTGGTCCCGGCAGGGCGCGCGCTGGCTGGCAGGGGAGGGGGAGGCGGTGCTGGCCGAGCTGGCGGTGGGCGCGCCCGGCTGAGACCAGGCCGGGTCGGAGTTCAGGCGCGGCTGGGCCGCCGCCTCCAGGGCGCTCCGCTCCTGCTCCTCGGTGAAGCCGTGGCTCAGCGCCGGCAAGCCCCGGGCCCGGTCCCAGGCGAGGACGCGGGCCGCGGTCTCGGCCAGAGGCGTGGCGGGCAGGCCGGCGGCGCGCGCCCGGGCCGAGCTCCGGAGCTGGCTCGCCCAGTTGGAGCGGACCAGGGGGAAGAGCGCTGGCAGCTCCCGGTCCTGCACCTGCACCAGCTCCACCTGGCTGCCGGCCACCCGCGCGCAGGTCTCGATCAGGCCCCCCAGGGTGGTGGGCCGGGCCGGCCCCACGGCCTGGAAGGCCCCCGGGCGCCGGTCCTCCAGGAGTCGCGTCACGAACTGGCCCAGGTCGTCCACGTCGAGCACCTGGACCGGCTGGCGGGGATCCGCCGGCAGCGCCACCCGGCCGCCCCAGGCAGCCCGCCTGACCCAGTAGGTGAACATGTCGGAGGGGTCGTGAGGGCCGGCCACCTTGCCCGCCCGCACGATCGTGGCCCGCTCGCCGTAGCGGGCCACGAGGTCGTCCTCGCAGGCCACCTTGAGGGGCCCGTAGGTCTCCCCGTCCAGCTCCTCCGCGTCCCTCAGGGGTGGGCGCCTGGGGGTGTCCTCGGTCGCCCCCGGGCGCAGTCCCTCGCGGCGGTAGACGGCGTGGCTGGAGATGAACAGGTAGCGTTCCACCCGGTCTCCCAGGGCGTCCATCGCCTGACCCAGGTGGCGGGGCACGTAGCCGCTGACGTCGGCGACGCAGTCCCAGCGCCCCCCCTCGAGGCTGCGGTAGTCGCCCCGCTCCCGGTCGCCCGGCCGGCGCTCCAGTCGGGGGAACAGCTGGGGCGCGCTGCGGCCACGGTTGAAGAGCGTCACCTCGTGGCCCCTCGCCAGCGCCGCCTCGACCACCGCCCGGCCGACGAAGACGGTGCCGCCCAGCACCAGGATGCGCACCTGCCCACGTTAGCGTGCGCCCCGACGGGCGTCGCCGTCCGCCGCGACTCCGGGAGCTGCTAGCATCGCTAGGCTGAGGGAGTTCCTGGGGAGCCACTTTGCCAGGTGGGCGGGGCCGGATGCTGGGGCTGGCCGTCGTCGGCGCCACGCTCGCGCTGAGCGGCGCGCCGGGCCTGGTGGCCAGGGCCGGGACCGCGCCATCGCTGCACGCCCCGCCCAGCAGCCTGGAGGCATCCTGGCTGCTCCGCGGCGCGAGCCTCTCCCGCGCTCTCGGGACTGCGGTCAGCGGACTCGAGGACGAGGGCGGGACCATGGTCACGTTCGGCGCCCCCGGGGAGTTCGAGAGCCAGGCCGTCACCGCCACCAGCTCGGACCAGTTCCAGGTCGCGATGGACAGCTTCCGGGGCGCCTCGGCCGCCGCCGCCTCGTACCGGTCGACCGTGGCCCAGCTCGGCGACGCGCTGGCCCTGACCGGCATCGGGGAGAAGGCCAGCATCGAGACCAACGAGCTCTTCAGCGAGTGCGAGGGGACCCTGGAGGAGGCCAAGCAGGAGCTCTGCCACCTGCTGCTGGAGCGGGAGGGGACAGAGATCGTGGCCGGGGAGGTGGCCGTGCTCAAGGGCAGCCAGGTGCTGACGATCACGCCCACCCTCACCGCCGCCGGCAAGGCGGCGCTGGTCCAGGACCAGCCGCCGGCCGGCAGCACCAGCGGCTCGGTCCAGGCCCTGCTCGGGCTCTACCAGGCGGACGACGTCACCCAGCCGGAGGCCATGGCCCGGGCACTGGCCGCCCGACTCACCGGACGGTCCGCCTCCCAGCAGTACCTGGAGATCCCCAAGGGGGGGATGAACCCCTGCGGCTACTCCGACTCCGTGGTGGGCTCCAAGCTCAAGGCGTCGCACGTCACCTCGCAGAACGTGCCCTCGGACGCACCGCCCGCCCTGGCCTGCGATTACTCCACCTCGCTGGGCCTCTTCCAACTGGACACGGTCAGTGACTACCAGCTGGCCCACGCCGTCCCCGCCATGACCCTCGCCTCCTGGTTCACCAGCCAGGCCGGGTCGGGCGGGGCCTGGTACGCGGGCGCCGACACCGCCATGGGTGGCGTGGGCGGCGAGGACTTCACCATCGTCGCGGCGGAGGCCGGTGATACCCAGAAGACCGGCTTCGGGGTCCTGATGGAGAGCACCAGCAGCGGCAGCATGCCCGACCCCTACAAGCTCTGCAGCGAGGAGCTGCAGTGGTTCATGCGGGCCGCGCTGCCCCAGGAGAACGGCGACTACGTCCACGTCGACACCGGCCAGGGTTCCGGGCTCTTCTTGTTCCCCAAGCACTGGGCCGAGTACATAGCCCAACGCTGCTACTACATCGCCACCGATGGGCAGGACGAGCCCCAACCGATCCCGGAGACCTACTGGGGGCCACTGCCGGACCCGTCCGGCGGGCCCTCGGGTTGGTGAGGCGGGGAGCCCGGCCGGACCCGGTCCCTGCTCGACGCTATCGCGTCCTTGCCCCGAGTGTGGGATGGCGCGCCCAGAGGGATTCGAACCCCCGCACCCAGATCCGTAGTCTGGTGCTCTATCCGGGCTGAGCTATGGGCGCCTGTCCGCCCCCGATTCTAGACCGCCGCCGAGGCGAGGTCGGCCGCCCTAGCTGAGGCCGAGCCCCGTCCCCGGCTGGTCCAGGGCGCGCGTGGCCGCGATGCGGCAGCCGAGCTGGTCCAGGGCGGCGTCGAGCTCCTCGCGCAGGCCGCCCTCCAGTGCGACCGGGCGGTTGTCCAGCTCCCGCAGCAGGGCGGACAGCTGGAGCGCCTTCTGCTCGATCTTGGCCACCGTCTCGCGCGCCTCCCTGCCCAGGCCTGGTTGGGGTTCCGCTACTTCCACCGCTCCTTCCTCCATGGAGAGGCCGCCGGCCCGCACATCCCCGGGCCGGCCCCGCCAGCTTGGGCGCATGCTATCGCCGGCCAGGAGCGCTGTCGAGGCCCCTCCGGGGACCGTAGCGGCCCCTGCCAGTCCGTTCCGTTGAGCCGCACTAGGGGAGGATGCGGGCGCGACTCTGGAGCGGGCTGGTCAGGAGCCGGAGCAGACGGATCAGGACCAGGGCGGCCAGCGTGTAGACGACCAGCGCCACCAGCGCCGGCCAGAAGGCGGTGTGGCCGACAGTCGGCGCGCCGGCCGAGAAGAGGCCGCTGAACGGTCGGGCCAGGCTCCCGCCCACCTTCTCCACGACCTGGACGAAGCCATCGTGGCTCAGGGCCAGGGCGCGGAAGAGGAAGTCCAGGCCGAGGAAGGCGTCCACCACCAGCGCGCAGACCCAGATCAGTTCCCCGAGCCGCATCCCCAGCAGACCGCGGCGCGCCGCTCGCCGGGGCGGCGCCGTCTCCACCGGGGCGCTCTGCGGGGGCGTCTCGGCAGGTCTCGCCGGGTAGCGCTCCGCCGTGCCGCTGCCGCTCGCCCGCTGCTGCCCGGAAGGGTCGTAGTTGCTGCTCATCGACCGTCCTCCGCTGACGCTGCCGGGAGCTGCCCCCGGCCGCACCCGGTTCGCACGCCCTGAACAACGCGGCTCCGGGGAGGGTGTTTCGGAGGGAGGTACGGCGCCCCGGTGGCGGAGCCGGCGCCGGCCTCGGACCGGGTCTCGGGCGGGGCCGGGGTTGGCTATACTCGCACGGCGCTGCGGCGGCCCCGCAACCGGTCGGCGCGGATGGCGAAATGGTAGACGCGCGGGGCTTAGAACCCCGTGGGGCAACCCGTCCGAGTTCGATCCTCGGTCCGCGCACCAGCACTCGCGTATGTCGAGGAAGATGAGTCCCAGCCCCCCCGAAGCCGCCCAGCTCGAGCTCAGCGTCGAGCGCCTGCCCGGCTCCCGGGCCCAGCTCAAGGTGGTGGCCGCCGAGAGCGAGACGGAGCGGGGCCTGAGCCAGGCCCTGCGCCACCTCGGCCAGCGCTACCGCTTCCCCGGCTTCCGCCCCGGGCGGGCCCCGGAGGCGGTCGTGGAGCGGGCCGTGGGCTGGCCGGCGCTGCGCCAGCACGCCATCGACGACCTCCTGCCCGAGCTCTTCGCCCGGGCCCTGGCCCAGGCTGAGCTGGAGCCGGTCAGCAGTCCCGAGGTGAGCGAGGTGGTGCTGGAGCGGGGCCAGCCCTTCAGCTTCACCGCCAGTGTCGTGGTCCGGCCCGAGATCGAGCTCGGCGACTACGGCGCCATCCGCGTGCCCCTGGAGGTGCCGGCGGTGGCGGAGGCCGACGTGGACAGCACCCTGGAGGCGCTGCGCCAGCGCTACGCCCAGCTCAGCGACGCCAGCGACCGGGAGGCCCGGGCCGGGGACGTGGTCACCGCCGAGCTGACCATGCGCCACGGGGAGGAGGTGATCGGCTCCCCCGACCAGCTCCAGACCCTGGACCTGGAGCGGGGGGAGCTCCTCCCCGGGATGGCTGACCAGCTGATCGGGGCCCGGGTGGGGGAGCCGCTCGAGCTGGTCCTGACCCTGCCCCAGGAGTACGCCCGGGAGGAGCTCCGCGGGGAGATGGTGACCATCAGCGCCAACGTGAAGCAGGTCCAGGCCAAGGAGCTGCCCCCGCTGGACGACAACCTCGCCGCCATCGCCGGCCAGGGTGAGAACCTGGAGCAGCTGCGCCAGTACGTGCGGGAGCAGCTGACGCTGGAGGCCCGCCAGGAGGCGGAGCGGGGACAGCAGGCGAGGGTCCTGGAGGCGCTGGTGGGACTGGCCCGCGTGGAGGTGCCCGAGCCCATGATCCAGGCCGAGATCGACCGCGAGCTGAGGGACCTGGAGCTGGGGCTGCAGGCATCTGGGATCACCGTGGAGCAGCTGCTCTCCTCGGAGGGGAAGAGCCTGGAGCAGTTCCGCGGCGAGCAGCGCCAGCCGGCCGTGGAGCGGGTCCAGCTGGAGCTGGCGCTGGAGGAGGTGGCCCGGAGGGAGGGGCTCCAGGTCTCGGACCAGGAGCTGGACCAGAACCTGCGCCGCATCTTCGCCCGCGGGAGCTCGCGCGAGGCGAGGGCGCGGGCCCGCGAGCCGCTGCGCCGGGAGATGCTGCGGGGCGCGGCCCGACGTCGGCTACTGGAGCTGGCCGGGGGTGGGGAGGTGGCCCAACCGCCAGAGGGGTAGTTCCGAAGGGCCTGGGTATACTCCGGGTGCCGGGCCCTCGGCCCGCCGCTTCCAGATCAGTCCAGGGAGGAACCCATGGCCCTCGTTCCGATGGTCATCGAGACCACCACCCGGGGTGAGCGAGCCTTCGACATCTACTCCCGGCTGCTCAAGGACCGGATCATCTTCATCGGCACCCCGATCGACGACCAGGTGGCCAACCTGGTCATGGCCCAGATGCTCTACCTGGAGAGCGAGGAGCCGGACCGGGACATCAACCTCTACATCAACAGCCCGGGCGGCTCCGTCTCCGCCGGGCTCGCCATCTACGACACCATGCAGTACGTCAAGCCGCGCGTCAGCACCTTCTGCATGGGCCTGGCCGCCTCCTTCGCCTGCCTCCTGCTGGCGGGGGGCGACCCGGGGCTGCGCTTCAGCCTCCCCAACACCAGGATCATGATGCACCAGCCCTCGGGAGGCTTCCAGGGGCAGGCCTCGGACATCCAGATCCAGGCCCAGGAGATCCTGCGCCTGCGCCGGGTCCTGGACCAGATCCTGGCCCACCACACCGGCAAGCCCGTCGACCAGATCACGAGGGACTCGGACCGCGACTTCTACATGTCCCCCGACGAGGCCCTGGAGTACGGCCTCATCGACCACATCATCACCGGCCACCGCGGCGCCGAGCAGGCGGGGGCACAGGACTCCTCCGGGGCCGAGCCGGCGGCCAGCCAGGAGCCGGCCCAGGAGGCGGAGCCGGCCCGCAGCTAGGGCCCAGTCGAGGAAGGCAGGCAGCGTGACGCTCGGAGGTCGGCAGCGCTCGGAGAAGGGCCGCGGGCTCCAGCTGGTGCGCGGCTCCGAGGCGCGCTGTGACTTCTGCGGCCGTCCCGCCACCACCGTGGCCGTGATCGCCGGGCGCTCGCCCCGGGCGACCGTCATCTGCCCCTCCTGTGTGCACCGGGCGGCGCTCCAGCTGCCGGGGCCGGGCGGGGGAGGGGACGCGGCGTGACCGAGCGCGACGACCGCCGCCGCCACACCCGCTGCTCCTTCTGCAACAAGGGGCAGGAGCAGGTCCGCAAGCTCATCGCGGGACCCGGGGTCTACATCTGCGACCAGTGCATCGAGCTCTGCCAGGAGGTGCTGGAGGAGGACTCGCGGGTCACCCCGGTGCGCCGACCGCGGGCCAGCGTCGTGCCCAGCCCGCAGGCCATCTGGAACTCGCTGAACCAGTACGTCGTCGGCCAGGAGGTGGCCAAGCGCGTGCTCTCGGTGGCCGTCTACAACCACTACAAGCGCGTCAACAGCGTCCGCGAGGCGGGCGACGTCGAGCTGCAGAAGTCCAACGTGCTCCTGGTCGGGCCCACCGG
>JASHRA010000128.1 GCA_030038765.1 Candidatus Dormiibacterota bacterium
CCGACTGGGAGGCGGTCCTGACGCCGGTGCTGGATGCGCTCCTGGAACGCGCCGACGTCGATCCCCGCCGGGTGGCCGTGATCGGGGTCAGCCAGGCCGGCTACTGGGTGCCACGCGCCCTCGCCTTCGAGCACCGCCCGGCGGCGGCGGTCGTGGACCCCGGTGTCACCGACGTCTCCGCCTCCTGGACCCGGCCCCTGCCCCAGCTGCTGCGCAAGCAGCTGGAGGAGGGCAGGCGGGAGGCCTTCGATCGCGAGATGCACCTGGTGGAGCGCCTCTCCGGCGGCACCGCCGCCACGCTCGCCTTCCGCGGCCGTCCCTTCGGGCTGGAGAGCGCCTCCCCCTTCGACCTCTACCGGGCCGTCTCCGCCTACCGCCTGGGCGACGAGGTGGCGCAGATCACGACCCCGCTGCTGGTCACCGACGCCGAGGGGGAGCAGTTCTGGCCCGGCCAGTCCCGGGAGCTCTACCAGCGCCTGCCCGGGCCCAAGCGGCTGGTCGCCTTCAGCGCCGCCGAGGGCGCCGACCGCCACTGCGAGCCGATGGCCCGCGGCCTGCGCGAGACGCGCATCTTCGACTGGCTGGAGGAGTACCTCTCATGAGTCCCAAGCCGAGCCGGCTGCGATCCCTGCTGAGCCAGCCCTTCGTCGGCTTCGCGCCCTGGATCCTGCTCTCCGTGGTGGAGGGACCCCACCGCGTCACGCTGGCCGCCGTGCTGGCCTGCGCGCTGGCCCTCCTCCTCTTCCTGCTGGGGCTGGCGACGGGCATGCGGCCCAAGCTGCTGGAGGTCTCGGCGGTGGTCTTCTTCGCCGCCCTGGCGCTGGCCTCGGCGCTGGCAGGCGCGGGCGCCCAGAGCTGGCTCGGACTCTGGTCCTCCGAACTCTCCAACCTCATGGTCGCGCTCATCGCCCTGCTCTCGATCGCGTTCCGCTCGCCCTTCACGCTCCAGTACGCGCGCGAGTCGACCGAGCGACAGTACTGGCAGACGCCGCTCTTCCGGCGCATCAACTACGTCATCACCGCCGTCTGGGCGGCAGCGTTCCTGCTCATCGCCGTCTCCGGCTACATCGGCGACGGACCCCTGCACCAGCCCAACAACATCTGGACCGACTGGGTGGTCCAGATCGCGCTGGTGGTGGTGGCGATCAAGTTCACGGCCTGGTACCCGGACCACGCCACGGCCCGGCACGAAACCGGCCACGGAGCCGCCCCCCACCCCGGCGCCACGGCCCGCGCCGTCCTCCGCCCGCTCTCCGTCTACCTGGTGCCGGTGGGGATCCTGGTCCTCATCTTCGCCGACACGGCCTGGTGGGTCGGGGTGGCGCTGATGGTGCTGGGGATCGCCGGCACCCACTTCCTCCGCGGCACGCCCGCGCCCGCGGCGGGGGACGCCCGCTAGGACGCAAGCGGAGGTCCACCTCGGCCATCTGCCTGCGCGCCCGGCCGGCGGCGGGAGGAGCCGCACAGCCTGGCTGCCTTCGCGTAGGGCACGCAACGGAGCAAAGCGGACGGATCTGCTGTCACGCGGCGGTCCGCTTGCCACGTGGATCAGATGCATCGCGGGATCCGGCCAGCGGTCAAGCCTGGTGATCAACGGACCTCGCGAGCGGATCCCGCCCTGTGGGCCGCGGAGTCGGGCAGTGATCGGACATCCTTGGATATCCGTGGATTCCGTGGTCGTGCCCCGAGCGCGTCCCCGGGCGGCCGGTCCGACACATGCGCCCGCACCGCGGCGGCCGCGGGTGTAGGGTCAGGTGGCGATGAGCGCGGCCCGCACGCAATGGGCGTGGGCGACGGCGGCAGCTGTGGTGGTCTCGCTCGGTCTGCTCTCCGGATGCGCGGGCTCAGAACCGAAGGCCGGACCCAGCCCCGGGGTGAGCGCGCATCCGACCGTGAGCGCGAGTCCGAGTCCTCCTGAGACGGCGGCCATCTGCACCATTGGCCAGCTGCAGCCTTGGGCGGGGCTAACGGGCGCGGCCACGGCCCTGATCGCCACCACCTACGGCTTCACCAACACCAGCGACCAGCCCTGCTCCCGGGGGGGGTTCGCCACGGTGCAGCTGCTCAACAGCTCAGGCGGAGAGCTACCCACCAGCGACCAGCCCTTCCGGGTGAGCCCCGGTGGCAGCACGCTGCCGCTGGTGCTGCGGCGGCCGGGCGGGCGCGCCTACTTCCAGGTCTTCTATCCCGTGGACGCCGAGGCGCCTCCCGTCACGTGTCCCACCTCCGCAGGGTTGCGTTTCGTGCCCCCGGGGCTGCCGTCGAGCCTGACCCTGACCGGAGCGGGCGCCGCCATCACGCCCTACGGTTGGAACAGCGCGACGCCCTGCGGCATCGTCCTGGTCACCGCCCTCCAGGCCAGCCTCCCCTTCCCCCACCCGAGCCCAGGCTAGGGCGGCCGGAGCGCCCCCCTGGCGCGCACCACGGTCGGCGGGCGCTCGCTGGCCGCGGGCCAGGCTAAGCCCCCGGCGTCCGCCCCAGCTCCACCGCCTCGGCCGGCGGTGACGCGACCGCGGCCCGGTCGTTCGCAGCCGGCTGGCGCCGTCTGCCCCGCCCGGTGGCCAGCACCGACCCCAGCAGCACCAGCAGGAAGC
>JASHRA010000129.1 GCA_030038765.1 Candidatus Dormiibacterota bacterium
GTGGAGCGGCTCGCCGCCATCCACGCCAACGACTCCAAGGCCGCCTTCCGCTCCAACGTCGACCGGCACCAGAACATCGGCGACGGGGAGATCGGCTCCGAGGCCTTCCGCCGCCTCCTGGCCGAGCCCCGGCTGACCCGGGCCCCGCTCATCCTGGAGGTGCCCGGACTGGAGCGCAAGGGCCCGGACCGGGCCAACATAGAGCGCCTGCGCGCCCTCGCTGGGCTGCCCGCGCTGGGCCAGCCGGAGGAGCCGGTCTGACCCCGGTGGCGGCGGCGGTCAGCGCCGGTGCCGCCCTGGTGGCGGGGGTCGACCTGGGCGGCACCTGGCTCCGGGTCGGGCTCTCCGACCTGGAGGGCCACATCCTGCGCCGGGCCCGGGTCCGGACCGCCGCCAGCAAGGGCCCGGACGGGGTCCTGGAGCAGATCGCGGAGACGGTCCGCCAGCTGGCCTCGCAGACCCCCCACGCGGGCCTGGGCGGCCTGGTGCTGGCGATCGGCGTGCCCGGCCCGGTGGACGGGCGCCGGGGGGTGGTGGAGGGCGCCCCCAACCTCCCCGGCTGGCGCCGGGTGGCGGTGCGGCGGCGGCTGGAGGAGTCGCTCGGCTGCGTCTGCCTGGTGGAGCACGACGCCAGCCTGGCCGCCGTGGCCGAGCACCGCCTGGGCGCGGGCCGGGGCAGCCAGGACTTCGTCTACGTCACCGTCAGCACCGGCATCGGCGCCGGGCTGGTCCTCGGGGGACGGCTGCACCGCGGCTACCGGGGCAGCGCCGGCGAGTTCGGCCACGTGGTGGTGGACCCCGACGGGCCGCGCTGCAACTGCGGCGCCCGGGGCTGCCTGGAGGCGGTCTCCTCGGGGACCGCCATCGCCCGCGAGGCGGGCCGGGCCAGCGCCGTCGAGGTGACCCGCCTGGCCGAGGCCGGGGACCGCAGCGCCCAGCTGGTGCTGAGCCGGGCCGCCCGCTACCTGGGCCTGGCCCTGGGCGGCCTCATCAACCTGCTGAACCCCGAGGTCCTGGCCCTGGGCGGGGGCGTGATCGTGGCCTCCCCCCACTTCTACAACCAGGTCCTGGCCAGCGTGCCCGAGGGCACCTTCCCCTCCCTCCGGGGGAGCTGCCGGGTGGTCCGCACCGAGCTCGGCGAGGACCAGGGGCTGCTGGGCGCGGTGGAGCTGGGCCTGGACTTCGCCCGCGCCCAGCACGACCTGCCCGCGGGCGCGGTGCTGGCCTGACCCCGGCCCCCCCGGGGCTAGACCAGCACCGGCTGGGTGGGGTTGCTGAGGGTCTTGCTGGCGGCCTGGGCGAGCTGGCCCAGGAGCTGGCCCAGGGACGACTCCAGCACCGCGTTGGCGCGCGACTCGGGCACGGCGAAGGAGAGCGCCCCGAGCGGCGTCTGGCCCGGCCCCTGGAAGGGGACGGCCAGCTCCCGGACCCCGGCGGCGCTGTCGCTGAGGGCGGCGAAGCCGCGCTCCCTCACCTCGGCGAGGCGCTCCGCCAGCTGGTCCGACTCGACCCTGCCCGGCTGCTGGCTGACGGCGCTGACCAGGGTCTCGGCGTCCAGCTGGCAGAGGATGGCGAGGCCCGCCGCCGAGCCCAGCAGGGGCAGCCACTGGTGCAGCGGCAGGCGCACCTGGAGGGCGTGGCGGGAGGGGATCTCGGCCACGTAGATCATCTCCAGCTGGGTGGTGGAGAAGATGGAGAGGAGGGCCGTCTCACCGCCGCTGCGGGCGGCCTGGCGGAGGTGGGGCAGGACCTGCTCCAGGACCGGGGCCCGGGCCGCCCCGCGCAGGGCCAGGCGGTAGAAGCCGAGGCTCAGCCGGTAGCGGCCGGTCGCCGCCGAGGGCTCGATGAGCCCCTCCTCCTCGAGCGCGCCCAAGGAGCGGTGCACGGTGCTGGGCGCCATCCGCACCGCCGCCGCCAGCTCCCGGACGCCGAAGTCCTCGGCCTCGTGGTCGGCCATCCAGCCCAAGAGTCGGACGGTCCGACCCAAGGGGTTGCGCTGGTGGCTGAGGAGCTGGGGCACAGGTGGGGGGCGGAGGCTGCTACCAGTGGGGCGGACGTGATCTGGCGGGATTATAGGGCGCGTTCCGCCCGCCCGAACAGGGGGTCAGGAGCCGGCGCCGGCCCCAGTTCAGGGCCGGGGGTGCGCCCCCCAGCGCCGTTCCGGCTCTGCGCCCAGGGTCACGCTCAGCTCCAGCTCCTCGACCCCGCGCACCAGCCGGAGGGCCAGCTGCTGTCCCGGCCGGTGGGAGGCCAGGGCGCGGTGGAGGTCCGAGGTGTGCACGATCTCCACCCCGCCGGCCGAGCCGATGAGGTCCCCCTGGCGCAGCCCGGCCGCGGCCGCCGGCCCCTCCGGGTCCAGCTGCTGCACCAGGACCCCGTTCCGCTGGGGCAGGCCGACCGCCTGGCGCAGGCGCCGGGCCGCCTCCGCCGGGAGCAGGCCTACGCCCAGGTAGGGGCGCTCCAACGGCTCCCCGCGGGAGAGGGCCTGGAGCCGCTCCCGGAGCCCGGAGTCGGCGACGATGGCGGCGTAGAGGCCCTCGCCCAGGCGCTTCGTGTTGAGCCCCAGGAGCCGGCCGCCGAGGTCCAGGACCGGACCCCCCGAGGAGCCGTGGGGGAGGGGCGCGGTGTGCTCCAGGCTGCCGCTGATGGGCCGGCCCCCCGGGCCGCGGAACTCGCGATCGAGGCCGGCCACGACGCCGAAGCTGAGCCGGACCCCGCGCCCGCCCGGGTTGGCGGCGGCGAAGACGGGGCTCCCTAGCCGGGGCGCCGCCGGCGCCCACTCGAGAGGCTGTGCGCCGGCCGTGTCGACCCGGATCAGGGCCAGGTCGCCGGCCCGGTCCAGGGAAACCGACTCGGCCTCCCGGGCGGCCCCGCCCTCGAGGCTCACCAGGGGGTGCTCCGTGCGCACGTTGTGGGCGCTGCTGACGACCGCGCCCTCGGCGTAGACGACGCCGCTGCCCAGGGGGCCGTGGGAGCCGATCCCCACCACCGCGGGCAGGGCCCGCTGCCGCACCGCCGCCGCCGCCTGCTCCAGCTCCTCGGCAAGGCCCATGGTCCGCACCTCTCGCATAGTTAGCTGCTGACTTGCAAGTGACAACTATATACCTCGCGAACGTCGGTCCCCGTCACCCGGCCGGCCAGCGAAGATCTCCTCGTGACCGAGACCGCCGGCGCTGGACGGGACGCCCTGGAGCTGGCCCTGGAGCGGGTCGGGGACCGCTGGGCCCTGCTCCTGGTGGAGGCGCTGCTGGAGGGGCCGAGCCGCTTCAGCGAGCTCCAGCGCCGGCTGCCCGGGATCTCCTCCAACGTGCTCGCGGAGCGCTTGCGGCGGCTCGAGGCGGCCCAGGTGGTGAGCGGCCGGAGGTACTCGGAGCGGCCCCCCCGGCTGGAGTACCGGCTGACGCCGGAGGGGAGCGCGCTGGCTGCCGTGGTCGAGGCCCTGCGGCGCTGGGGCGGGGGCAGCGAGGCGGGTCCGTCGCACCGCGTCTGCGGCACCGCCACGGAGCTCCGCTGGTACTGCCCGACCTGCGCCCGGGTGGTGCCCCCGGGTGAGCTCGGCCAGGACGACGATGTCGTCTTCGCCTGAGCCCCTGGCGCTGCCCCCGGAGGTCTCGGCGCCGGCCCTGCGCTCGCTGCTGGGGGAGATGGAGGCGGAGCTGGGGACCAGGGTCTCGATCGTGGGCGGCTACGTCCGGGACCTGCTCCTGGGCCGCTCCACCTCGCCCGACGTCGACGTGGTGGTCGAGGGCCGCCCCGCCGAGCTGGCCGCCGACTGGCTGCGCCGGCGCTGGGACCCCGGGGCCAAGGTGGTCCCCTTCGAGCGCTTCGGCACCGCCCAGGTCGCCTTCCCCGCCGCCGTCCGGGGGCGGCTGGCGGTGGAGTTCGTCAGGGCCCGCTCCGAGGCCTACTCCCCGGAGAGCCGCAAGCCCGAGGTCAGCCCGGGCAGCCTGGAGGAGGACGCCTGGCGCCGGGACTTCACCGTCAACGCGCTCCTGCTGCGGCCCTCGGGCGAGGTCCTGGACCCCACCCGCCGGGGCCTGGGGGACCTCCTCGGAGGGGTGCTGCGCACCCCCCTCGACCCGGCCCAGACCTTCTCCGAGGACCCGCTCCGGATGCTGCGCGCGGCTCGCTTCTCGGCCCAGCTCGGTTTCGCCCTCGCGCCCGGCGTGGAGGAGGCCATGGGGGGGATGGCCCCGCGCCTCGGGATCGTCTCCCGGGAGCGCGTCCGGGACGAGCTGGTCAAGCTGCTGCTGGCCCCCCGCCCCTCCCTCGGCTTCAGGGAGCTGGAGCGGACCGGGCTCCTGGCCCAGTTCGCGCCCGAGCTCCAGGCCATGTCCGGGGTGGCCCAGGCCGGCTACCACGTGGGCGACGTCTTCGAGCACACCTGCCTCGCCCTGGACGCCGCCCCGGCGCGGCTCCGGGTCCGCCTGGCGGTCCTCTTCCACGACGTGGGCAAGCCGCCCACGGCCGTGCCCGGCCCGGAGGGGCCCACCTTCCACGGGCATCCCCAGGCGGGCGCGGAGCTGGCCCAGGCGGCGCTCCGCCGGCTCCGCTTCAGCGGCGCCGAGGTGGACGGGGTGGCCCGCCTGGTCCAGCTCCACATGCGCCCCATCCAGTACCGCCCCGAGTGGGCCGACAGCGCCGTGCGCCGCCTCTGGCACGCGGCCGGGGCCCTGCTCCCCGACCTCATGGACCTGGCCCGCGCCGACACCGTGGCCTCCTCCTTCCCCTCCCTGGCCCAGCTGGACGAGCTGGGGGGACGGCTGGCGGCGGTGGCGCGGGAACACCCGCGGGGGATCCGGCCCGCCCTCGACGGCGAGCAGCTGAAGCGCGCCTACGCCCTTCCCGCCGGCCCCTGGGTGGGGCGGGCGCAGCGCCTGCTCCTGGAGGCGGCGGTCGAGGGCGAGCTGCCCGCCGAGCCCAGACGGGAGCAGGCGCTGGCGCTGCTGGAGCGCTTCCGGGAGCAGTGGGCGCCGAGGCCGGGGGAGGTCGGCGGCGGCGCCGGATAGACTTGGGCCAAGCCTGCCCCAACCCACCCGGGGGTCTCAGATCAAACTCGTGAAGCGGCTCCGGAAGCTGTTCCTGGAGCTGCCGCAGGAACTCCGCCTGGCCTACTGCCTGGCCCGGGACCCGAGGACCCCGGCCCCGCTCAAGGCCTCCCTGGCGGGAGCGCTCGCGGTCATCCTCAACCCGCTCCTCGACATCCCCTCGTGGATCCCCGTGGTGGGCGGCCTGGACACCATCAGCCTCACCCTACTGGCGGTCAAGACCTTCAACTCCCAGGCCCCGCCGGAGCTGCGCCGGGAGCTGGAGGCGGAGATCCGCTCCGGCCAGAGCCGCTTCGACCAGGACCTGGCCCAGGGGATGGTGGAGGCGCGCCGGCTGGCGCGCCGCTTGCGCCGCCTGGGGCCCGGGAGCGGAGCCCCGCCGCCCTCCGCGGCGACCACCGCCCCGCCCGCCTGGTACCGTTCAGCAGCGGCCGCCGAGGGAGCCGGCGGCCCGGAGGGGAGCGAGGCCGAGCCCGCCCCCGCCCCGACCAATCCAGCGCAGGAGTCACCGAGTTGAGAGTCATCCTGACCCAGGACGTGCCCGGGACGGGCAGCGCCGGGGACGTCCGGGAGGTCGCTTCCGGCTACGCCCGCAACTACCTGCTGCCGCGCCGGATGGCGCAGCCGGCGCGGGCCCAGGTGGAGGCCCAGATCCGCTCCCAGCGGGAGCGCCAGCGGCACCGCGACGAGGCCGAGGTGACGGCGGCCAGGGAGCTGGCGGCGCGCCTGGAGGCGGCCGCCATCGAGATCCCGGCCCGGGCCGGCGAGACCGGCAAGCTCTACGGGGCCGTGGTCAACATCGACGTCGCCGAGGCCCTGGAGGCACAGCTCGGGGTGACCGTTGACCGGCGCAAGATCGAGTTCGAGCCCGCCCACGAGGTGGGGGAGCACGAGGCGGTGGCGCGCCTGCACTCAGAGGTAGAGGCCCGGATCAAAGTCCGGGTCGTGGCCGCGTGAGCGCCCGGCCGGAGCTCCGGCCCGCAGGGCAGCTCCGGGTCCCGCCGCACAACCTCGAGGCCGAGCGCTCCGTGCTCGGCGCCCTGCTCCTGGACAAGGAGCAGATCGGGGCGGTGGTGGGCAAGCTGGAGCCCGAGGACTTCTACCTCGAGGCCCACTGCGACCTCTACCGGGGCATGCTGAGCCTCTTCTCCCAGGGGGTGCCGATCGACACCCTGACCCTGGCCGACGAGCTGGAGCGGGCCGGCACCCTGGCCCGGGTGGGAGGCCTCGAGGTGCTGACCTCGCTGGCCGCCGCTGTGCCCACCGCGGCCAACGTCGAGTACTACGCCAAGATCGTCTCCGACCACTCCCTCAAGCGGCGCCTGATCGGGGCCGGGGGCCGGCTCACCGAGCTCGGCTTCGACGAGCAGCAGGAGGCCCAAGCGGCCATCGAGGAGGCCGAGCGGACCGTCTTCGCGGTCGCCGACCGGGGGCGCGCTAGGACCGACTTCGAGGCCATCTCGGTGCGCCTGCCCCAGACCTGGGAGACCCTGAACCGGGCCTACGAGCAGCGCTCCAGCCGCTCCGTGACCGGCGTCGCCAGCGGCTTCGGCGAGCTGGACGCCGTCACCTCCGGCTTCCAGCGCTCCGAGCTGATCGTGGTCGCCGCCCGGCCCGGGGTGGGCAAGACCTCCTTCGCCCTCAACGTGGCCCGCCACGCCGCCGTCCAGCGCCGCCACGGGGTGGCCCTCTTCAGCCTCGAGATGTCGCGCGACGCCCTGGTCCAGCGCATGCTCTGCAGCGAGGCCGGGGTGGACGCCTACCGGCTGCGAACGGGCCAGCTGGCCGACGACAGCTGGCAGCAGATCGCCGAGGCCATGGACACGCTGAGCCGGGCCGCCATCTACATCGACGACACGCCCGGGCTCTCGGTGATCGAGATGCGGGCCAAGGCGCGCCGGCTGCGGGCGGCGGCGGACGTCGACCTCTTCATCGTCGACTACCTCCAGCTGATGCGCTCCCACGCCCGCTCCGACTCCCGGGCCCAGGAGGTCTCCGAGATCTCGGCCGGGCTGAAGAGCCTGGCCCGGGAGCTGAGCGTGCCGGTCATCGCCGTCTCCCAGCTCAACCGGGAGTCGGAGCGGCGCACCGACCGCCGGCCCCAGCTCAGCGACCTGCGCGACTCCGGCAGCATCGAGCAGGACTCGGACATCGTCATGTTCCTCTACCGCCCCGGGATGCACGAGGAGGGCAAGGACCCGGGCCTCACCGAGCTCGACATCGCCAAGAACCGCAGCGGCCCGGTGCGCCGCATCAACCTCTTCTTCGACGCCGGCCTGACCGCCTTCCACGACGTCGACCGCATCCACCAGGGGGCGGGCTGATGGGGGTGGTGCTCTGCCTCGGGGGCCAGTGGGGGGACGAGGGCAAGGGCAAGATCGTGGACCTCCTGGCGGAGTCGGCGCAGATGGTGATCCGCAGCCAGGGGGGCAACAACGCCGGCCACACGGTGGTGGTCGGGGACCACACCTTCAAGTTCAACCTGATCCCGGCCGGCATCCTCCACCCCAGCACCGTCTGCGTCATCGGCAACGGCGTGGTCCTGGACCCCCGGGTGCTGCTCTCCGAGCTGGAGGCGCTGGAGGAGCAGGGGGCCAACCTGGACAACCTGGTCATCAGCGAGCGCGCCCACATGATCATGCCCTACCACCCGGTGCTGGACCGGCTGGAGGAGGGGGCCCGGGGCGACGACCGCCTGGGGACCACCTTCCGCGGCGTCGGCCCCGCCTACAGCGACAAGGTGCGCCGGATCGGCTTCCGCGTGGGTGACCTGCAGAAGCCGGCCTTCCTGGAGAAGAAGCTGCGCTTCGTGCTGCCGTTGAAGAACCAGGCCCTGGTCCGCCTCTACGACGCCCAGCCCTTCACCGTGGAGGCGATCCTGGAGGAGTACACGGACTACGCCCGGCGCCTGGACCGCTTCATCCGCGACCCCTACCCGCTGATCCAGGGCGCCCTCGCCGAGGAGCGCCGGGTGGTCCTGGAGGGGGCCCAGGGGACCATGCTCGACCTGGACCTCGGCACCTACCCCTACGTCACCAGCTCCTACCCCTCCGCGGGCGGGGTGCTGGCCGGGGCCGGGATCGGGCCGCGCCACGTCACCCGCACCATCGGGGTCTTCAAGGCCTACACCACGAGGGTCGGCTACGGCCCCTTCCCGACCGAGCTCGAGGGGGAGCTCGGGGAGTACCTGAGGGAGCGCGGGGGCGAGTACGGCACCACCACCGGCCGCGCCCGCCGGGTAGGCTGGTTCGACGCCTGCGTGGCCCGCTACGCGGTCGCGGTCAACGGCATCGACTCGCTCGCTCTCACCAAGCTGGACGTCCTCGACGAGTTGGAGACGGTCCGGATCTGCACCGGCTACCGGAGCAAGGGGCAGCCCCAGGACCATCCCATGGCCAACATCTCGCACCTGAAGCACCTGGAGCCCGAGTTCGAAGAGCTGCCCGGCTGGCGCCGCAGCACGCGCGGCGCCCGCCGCCGGGAGGAGCTCCCCTCGGAGGCGCGCGCCTACCTGGACCGGCTCTCGGAGCTGCTCGGGGCGGGCGTGGACTGGGTCTCGGTGGGGGCCGGGCGGGACCAGACCATCGAGCCCGCGGCTTGGTAGCCAGGAGGAGGGCGGCCGCCTGGCGGCGCGGCGTCGCCGCCCTCGCCCTGGGCCTCTCCGCCCTCCTCGGCTGGTCCGCGCTCTCGCTCACCTCGGAGGCGGCCTCGGCCCCGTGGTCCGCGCTCCAGCCCATCCCCGGGCTGGCTTCGGAGCACGGCGTCATCTGGCAGCTGGCGGGCGACCCGGCCAACCCCCAGACGCTGGCCGCGGCCACCTCCAGCGGGGTCTGGATGAGCTTCGACGGGGGCCAGATATGGACCCGCACCGCGGTCCACGGGCTGACCTGGGCGGTGGCCTTCAGCGCCTCGGGCAACACCATCTACGCCGGCACCTCGAGCCGGGGCGTCTACCGCAGCCCGGACGGGGGCCAGAGCTGGCGGGCGCAGAACGCCGGCCTGCGCAGCCTCGACGTGCGCGCCATCTCCGTCGGGCCCACGGCCGTGGTCCTGGGCACCGGGGCCGGCGTCTACTACAGCGGGAACGGCACCGGCTGGGCAGCGGCCGGCCTCTCCGGGATGAGCGTCAGCGCCGTCGCCATCGTCGCCGACGACCCCCTGGGCGTCGTCGCCGGCTCGGACCAGACGGCGCAGCGGGACAACCTCTACATCTCCCTCTCGGTGAGCAGCAGCGGTGGCTGGCAGGCGCTGCCCGGGGGGGACCCGGGCGGGGCGCCGGTCTTCGCCATCGCGGCCGGCCCCGTGGCCAAGGGGGCGAGCGGGCCGCCGCTGCTGGTGGGCAACCTGCGCGGCCTCTACTCCAGCTCCGACCAGGGCCAGAGCTGGCAGTCCCTGAACCTCGCCGGGGGCGCCATCTGGGCCGTCACCACCATCGCCTTCGACCCCGAGAACCCGGCCGTGGCCTACGTCGGCGGTGACAACGGGGGCAGCTCCGGGGGCGGCCTGCAGCGGAGCGTGGACGGCGGCAGCGCCTGGTCCGTCTACGAGCAGGGGCTGCCGGCCACCGACGTCGCCTCCCTCGACGTCCTCCCTACCAACCCCCTCACCGTGCTGGCCGCGACCTGGGACGCCCAGGCGCGGACGCCCGCCAGCGCCCGGGCGCTCGACCCGGCGGCCCCGCCCCCGGTGGCCCTGCGGGCCTCCACCGGCACCCCCATCTCCGTCTCCGTCTCGCCCACCCCCACGGCCCACCCCAGCGCTCCCCCGCGGCACCACTCCGACCGCTCCCTCGAGTTCCCCGTCTGGCTGGTGGCGGTGGTGGTCGTGGCCCTAGTCTTGGCCCTGTCCCTCCTGGTGCTCTGGCGGCGCCGCCGGCGCCGGCGCCTGGAGGCGGAGGCGCCCCCGTGAGCGAGAGGCTGAGCGGCGAGACCCCGGAGGAGCGGCTCACCGAGCTGGGGCTGAGCCTGCCCCCGTCCCCGACCCCGATGGCCGCCTACGTGCCCTTCACCTTCGCCGGCGAGCTGGTCTTCACCGCCGGGGTGCTGGCCCAGCGCGAGGGCAAGGTGGTGGTGGGCCGGCTGGGGGCGGACCTCACGGTGGAGCAGGGGGTGGAGGCGGGCCGGCTGGCCGGGCTCTCCCTCCTGGCCCTGCTCCAGGCCGCCCTGGGCCGCCTCGACCGGGTCCAGGGCCTGGTGCTGCTCAACGCCTACGTGCGCTGCGCCCCCGACTTCGTGCGCCAGTCCGACGTTGCCGACGGCACCTCCAAGCTGCTGCTCCAGGTGCTGGGCGACCGGGGCCACCACGCCCGGGTCGCGGTGGGGGTGGCGGAGCTGCCCCGCGAGGCCTGCCTGGAAGTCCAGCTCACGGCGCGCCGCTAGCCGGGGGCGGCCCCGGCGCGGTCGACGCCCCGGTCCCGAGCCGCCGCGGACCGGCCTGCGGGTGGCGGGTAGAATCGGTCCCCCGTGCCACCCCCAGCTCACCCGGGCGGTGGGGCCGCGATCGAGGTCCAGGACCTGAGGCGGACCTACCGCACCAGCACCGGCACCTTCCGCCGCCACCGCGTCGACATCGAGGCCGTGCGCGGCCTCTCGCTGTGCGTGCCGCCGGGCCAGCTCTTCGGGCTCCTGGGCCCCAACGGGGCGGGCAAGACCACCACCATCCGCGTCCTCTGCACCCTGCTGCTGCCCACCTCGGGCACGGTCCGGGTGCTGGGACACGACGTGGTCCGGGAGCCCAAGGCGGTGCGGCGCCAGATCGGGTACGTCTTCGGCGGCGACCGCGGGCTCTACGACCGCCTCAACGCCGTCGACAACCTGCGCTACTTCGCCGACCTCTACGCCATCGAGCCCCGGCTGCAGCGCCGGCGCATCGAGGAGGTGATGGAGCTGGTGGGCCTGCGCGGCCGCGAGCGGGAGCGGGTGGAGGGCTTCTCCCGGGGCATGCGCCAGCGCCTCCACCTGGCCCGCGGCCTGCTCCACGACCCCCCGGTGCTGTTCTTCGACGAGCCCACCATCGGCGTCGACCCGGTCGGGGCCCGGGAGGTGCGCCAGGTGGTCTCGGAGCTGGCCCGGGCGGGCAAGACGATCCTCCTCACCACCCACTACATGTTCGAGGCCGACAGCATCTGCCAGCGGGTGGCGGTGATCTCCAAGGGGAAGATCGTGGCCGAGGGGACGCCCCAGGAGCTGAAGTCGGCGGTGGCGGCCCGCACCGTGGTCGAGGTGGAGGCCTACGGCGTCCCCGAGCAGACCCTGGGCCGGATCCGCGAGCTGGCCGGCGTCGAGTCGCTGGCGGTCGAGGTCCGCGAGCAGTCCCAGCTGCTGACCATCCAGGCCCAGGAGGGGGCCCAGCTCACGGCCCGCCTGCTGCAGCTGCTGGAGGGGGTGCGGGTGGAGCGCGTGGCCAACCGCGAGCCGACCCTGGAGGACGCCTACGTGAGCCTGGTGACGAGCGGGTGAGCGCGGCCCAGCGGGTGCCGGCGCAGGGCCTCTTCCGCACCCTGCCGGCGCCTCTCACCTGGCCCCGGATCACGCTCTCGGGCTGGTGGTTCCAGCTCAAGATGCAGGCCCAGTCCGGCTTCCTCATCATGACCGCGCTGGTCCAGCCGCTGATCTTCGCCAGCATCGCCATGGCCGACCAGCAGGCGGGGAACCGGACCCTGCCCCTGCTCTACTACGCGCTCGGGGCGGGGATCATGGGGATCTGGTCGACGGTGGTCTTCGGCTGCGGGGGAGCGCTCTCCTGGCAGCGTCACCAGGGCACCCTGGAGCCGCTGGTGATGGCCCCGGCGCCGCTGGTGCTGGTGCTCCTCGGCATCACCCTGGGGACGGCCACGGTGGGCCTCTACTCCATGTCCGCCACCCTCTTCTGGGGCTGGGCCGTGTTCCACGCCCACGTCGACATCGCCGACCCCGGCGCCTTCTGCCTGGCGGCGCTGGCCACGGTCGTGGCCCTGGGCCTGCTGGGCCTGGTGATGGGCAGCTCCTTCGTCCTCTACCGCAACTCGAGCGCCATCTCCAACGCCATCGAGTACCCGGTCTGGCTCATCACCGGGCTGCTGGTCCCGCTCTCGCTGCTGCCGGGCTGGACCCACCCCCTGGCCTACATCCTGGCCCCCACCTGGGGGGTCCAGGCGCTCCGCTCCGCGGCCCTCGGCGGCGACCCCTGGCTGCCCCTCCTCTGGTGCCTCGTGGCCTCCCTGGGCTACCTCCTCCTGGGCGTCTTCCTGGTCGCCAACGTGGAGCGGCTGGCGCGCCAGCGCGCCAGCCTCAACTGGCAGTGAGCCAGCTGGAGCTGGGCCTGCCCCGGCGCACCCACCACTTCCTCCGCGTCTTCTTCGTCGGCGGCCTCATCTCCTACCGTGCCCTCTTCTACTGGATCACGCCCTGGATGTACGTCCCCACCATGCTGGCGGCGCCGCTCTTCCAGATCCTCTTCTTCGTCTACCTGGGGCGCTCGGCCGGGGTCGGGTCGATGGCCTTCTTCGTGGTCGGCAACTCGATCCAGATCTGCAGCATGTCCGGCATCTACGGCATGACCATGGCCATCGCCAACGAGCGCTTCTTCCAGACCCTGAGCCCGCTCCTGGCCAGCCCCGCCAACCGGGTCGCCCTCTTCCTCGGCCGGGGCCTGCCGGTGCTCGTCTCTGGGGTCCAGACCACCGTCTTCGGCTTCCTCGCCTCGGCCCTGATCCTGGGCTTCCGGCCGCCCGCCAACAGCCTCCCCGGGCTCTGCCTCACGGTGGTGGTGACGGCCGCCTCCTGCACCGGCTTCGGCATGGCCCTGGGCTCCTTCGGGTTGCGCACCCGCGACGTCTTCCTCATCTCCAACATCGCCTACTTCGCGATGCTCCTCATCTGCGGCGTGGAGGTGCCGCTGCAGCGCCTCCCGGGCGTCCTCCAGGGGCTGGCCCAGGTCCTCCCCCTCACCCACGGCATCGCCGCCGGGCGCCTCCTGGCGGGCGGCGGCCCGCTCTCCCGGGCCCTGCCCGACATCGGGCTGGAGCTCCTGGTGGGGGCCTTCTGGGCCACGGCCGCGTTCCTCCTCTTCCTCCTCTTCGAGCACGAGGGGAGGCGCAGCGGCGCCTTCGACCGGCTGTGAGCGGGGAGCGCGCGCCGGAGGAGGCGGCCCCGCGCCTCGACCTGCGCGGCGTCGCCTGCCCGCTCACCTTCGTGCGCACCAGGATCGCCCTCGACCGCCTCCCGGAGGGCCGTCCCCTGGAGGTGCTCCTGGACCAGGGCGAGCCGGCCGAGTCCGTGCCCCGCAGCTGCCGTGAGGACGGCGACCGGGTGCTGCTGCTGGAGCCCTGGACCGAGGCCGGCGTGGTGCGCCTGCTGGTGGCGCGGGGGCCGGCCTGACCCGCCGGTCGGGCGGTCAGCCCTCGAGGAAGCGCCGGAAGCGAGCGACGGCCCGCTCCAGGGAGCGGAGCGCCTCCTCCCCGGGCGACCTCGGGAGCAGGGTCTCGACCCCGGCCCCCGGCTGCCGGGGCGGCATCCTCCAGCGGCCGATGAGGCGCCCGTCCAGGAGCAGCAGGTGGCTGAAGCCGGCCTCGGGCCGGAGCAGATCCGTGGCCGGGAGCAGGCCCTCCAGGAGCGCTCGCGGCGGGCGGTAGGAGATGACCAGCTCGTCGTAGCACTGGACCAGCTCGACCTGGCCCAGCGGCACGCGCCCGGGTGGACCAGCTCGGTCGATGAACCAGTGGGGCCTCTCCTCCCAGGTCACCGACTGGAGCTCGGGCCGCAGCGCCTCCAACCCGGCACGGGCCGCCCGGAGGGGCAGCCCGGACCACCAGGCGAAGTCCTCCAGGGTCGCCGGCCCGCGGCTGGAGAAGTAGCGACGGGCCAGCTCCGCCAGCGCCTCCTCTCCCTCCGGTCCGGGTCCGGGCGGCACCCGCTGGCCCAGGGCGGCATGGGTGTGCTGGGCCCCGCGCATGGGGCCGCTGCAGATCACGCCGGAGACCTCCGCGTGCAGCAGGAGCAGGCCGAGGCGCTCCCCGGAGGCGGCGATCGCCCGTCGCTGCAGCAGGGCGGCCAGCTCGGGTCGGGTCCTGGGCCCCTCGGCCACGGCCTCGGCGATCACCTCGGCGGCGTGGTCCAGGCTGCGCCGGTCGAGCCCCAGCTGGCGCCAGCGCGGGGCGGCGGCGGCCTCGATCCGGGGCGCGCTGAGCCGCAGCAGCCAGCGCAGGTCCCGGGGGGCGACGTAGTGCCAGGTCGGGCGCAGCACGTGGGTCCTGAGGAACTCGCCGGCATCGAAGGCCCGGTCCACCTCCGATGCCGGCGCGGTGGTGGCGGTGCGCTGGGCCAGGGACCAGCGCGCGGCGCGGTGGTCCTGGGCCTGGACGGCCGTGAGCTGGGCGACAACCGCGGCCGGCGAGGGCGCTCCGCCGGCCAGAAGGAGACCCCGCAGCCGCCGCCGGACGATCCCCTCCGGGACCGGCAGCGGGCATCCGCCGGCTCCCCTCGTCACCCGGGGATCTTCCGCGCGCCGGGAGCGGCGGTGCCGGCCGGCCGTCCCGCTCAGGAGCGGGGGTCCACCCACCCGGCGGCGGAGCTGCGCCGCAGCAGGACCCGGAAGCGCGCTCCCTCGCCGGGTCGGGACTCCGCTTCCACCCGGCCTCCCTGGGCCACGGCCAGGGACTGGACGATGGCCAGGCCCAGCCCGCTGCCGCCCTCCTGGCGCGAGCGGGAGCCGCCGGCGCGGTAGAAGCGCTCGAAGACGTGGGCCAGCTCCTCCGGCGCGATCCCCGGCCCCCGGTCGCCGCACTCCAGGCCCACCATCTCGCCCGCTGCCAGGGTGCGCCAGGCCACCTCCCTGCCCCTGCCGTGGCGCTCGGCGTTGGCCTGGAGGTTGCCCACGATGGTGGTCAGGGCCTGGGGGTCGGCCAGTGCCACCAGGCCCGGCTGCAGCTCCAGGCGCACCTCGTCGGCGGCCACCCGGGGGGCCAGGAACTGCTCCAGGAAGGGTGCCAGCTCCAGCGGCCGCAGCTCCGGCGTGGGCCCGGAGTCGGCCCGGGCCAGGGTCAGCAGGTCCTGCACCAGGAGCCGCATCCGCTCCGCCTCGCGGGACATCACGGGCAGCGCCCGGCGGACCTCTTCGGGGCTGGCCCCGCCGCCCCGCTGGAGGACCTCCAGGTAGCCCTTGATGGCGGTGAGGGGGGTGCGCAGCTCGTGCGAGGCGTCGCCGATGAACTGGCGCATGCGCCGCTCCGCCGCCTCACGCTCGCGCACCGTCCCCTCCACCCCCTCGGCCATGCGGTCGAACACGCGGGCCAGCTCGCCCACCTCGTCCGAGCCGGGGCGGAGCCCGCTCCGCTGGCTGAGGTCGCCCCGCCCCAGGGCGGCGGCGGTGAGGGTGAGGCGGCGCAGCGGGCCGAGGGCGCGGGACGTGATCCAGAGCCCCAGCAGCAGCGCCGCCAGGAGCACGGCCAGGCTGCCCAGGACGACCACCAGCGTGGCCGTCCTCAGCTCCGAGGAGACGGAGGCCGCGGACTCGGCCAGCTCGACCACGCCCAGGGTGCGGCCGGCGGGGCCGGTGAAGGGGAAGACCATGACCAGCTGCGCGGTGCGTCCGCCGCCCAGCAGCTCGGGTCCGGTGACGGTGTCGAACTGGGCCGCCGCCAGCAGCTGGTCCTGGCTCGGGCCCGGCAGCGAGACCCCGTCCACCACCGCGGCGCCGGAGCCGTCCCCGGGCCCGGCCGTGGCCAGCGGCCGGAGGCCGGGGGAGTAGACGGCCGCCCGGACGCCGGTCTCGGCGAAGATGCGGGCGATGTCCCGGGCCGCGCCGCTGATCGTGAGCTCGGGCTCACCGGCGGCCCGCCGGGCGCGCTGCTCGGCCAGCAGCAGCGCCCGCCCCTCGGTGAAGGTCGCGCTGAGGCTCTGGCCCCGGCTCTGGACCACGGCGTGGCGCAGCAGCCCGACCTCGGCGGCCCCGGCCAGGGCCAGGACCAGGGCCAGGACGGCGACGAAGGAGAGGGTCAGGCGCCAGCGCAGGCTGCGGTACCAGGGGAGCGGCTCAGCCGGCGGCGAGGCGATAGCCCACCCCCCGGACGGTCTGGATCAGGCTGCGGTCCTGGTCGCCCAGCTTGACCCGGAGGTAGCGCACGTAGACCTCGAGGTTGTTCCCGTCGCCGTAGAAGGAGACGCCCCAGACCGCGTTCAGGATGCGGTCGCGCTCCAGCACCTCGCCTCGGTGCTCCACGAGGTAGGCGAGGAGGTCGAACTCACGGGTCGAGAGCTGCAGCTCCCGCTCCCCGAGACGGGCCTGGCGCGTGCTCCGGTCCAGCTCCAGGCTGCCGGCGCGGACCACTGCGGCCAGCTCCGGCTGGCGCCGGCGCAGCACCGAGCGCAGGCGGGCCAGGAGCTCGCCGAAGTCGAAGGGCTTGCCCAGGTAGTCGTCGGCGCCGAGGTCGAGGCCGCGGATGCGGTCCCCGGTCTCGTCCCGGGCGCTGAGGATGATCAGGCCCCGGCGGGGGTCCCCGGCCAGCTCCCTGGTGAGGCTGAGCCCGTCCATGCGCGGCATCATCACGTCCACCACCACGACGTCGGGCTGGAAGCGGTCCACCGCGGAGAGGGCGGCCCGGCCGTCGGGGGCGGTCTCGACGGCGAAGCCCTCGCGGCTCAGCCCCAGGCGCACGAAGTCGGTGATGGCGGCCTCGTCGTCGACCACCAGCACCCGGGGCGGGCCCGGCCGCCGCGGCCGCACCTCTTGGGCCATGGTTGGCGGAATTATAGGGTCGCCCACGGCCCGATCAGAGCACCGACGGGGCGGGGGCGGCTTAGCCATGGCTTAGACTCGGGCGCCGATGGCGAGCGCTCCCCGCGGAACGTGACCACGACCCGGCGCCGGGTCACCGTGGAGGGAAGGGAGCTCTCCCTGCTGGAGCGGGAGGGGACCGACCCGCCCGTGCTCTGGCTCCACGGCTGGGGCGCCTCGGCGGCCACCTTCGCGCTGCCCCTGGGGCTCTGCCGCACGGGGCGCCGGCTGCTGGCCCTGGACCTGCCCGGCTTCGGCGAGTCGCCCCGGGGCGGGGAGGTCTGGACCAGCGCCGGCTACGCCGAGCTGATCCGGCGCCTGGCCCGTCAGGAGGGCTGGGAGGGGGCCAGCCTGGTGGGCCACTCCTACGGCGGCCAGGTGGCGATCCGGCTCGCCGCCGAGCCCGGCCTGGAGCTGGACCGCCTCGTGCTCTGCGCCGCGGCCGGCCTGCGCCTGCCGGCGGAGGCGGGGGTGCGGACCAGGGCCCGCCTCTTCCGCCTCCTGCGGGCAATGACGGCGCCGCTGCCCGCCCGCCTCTCCGGCCCCGCCCGGGAGCGGCTGCGGCAGCGCCTCGGCTCCGCCGACTACCGGGCCGCGGGCGAGATGCGCCCCACCCTGGTGGCCGCCGTCACCGAGGACGTCAGCGACCTGGCGGCCCGGATCACGCTCCCGACCCTCATCATCTGGGGCGAGCGGGACCCGGAGCTGCCGCCCGAGCGCTACGGGGCCCGGCTCAGCCAGCTGATCGAGTCCTCGGCCCTGGTGCGCTTCCCCGCCAGCGGGCACTTCCCTTTCCTCGACGAGCCGGGCCGCTTCGCCGCCGTGCTCGACTCCTTCCTGGAGGCCAGACTCTGAGCTCATGACGCTTCCCGTCTGGCAGGCCATCCTGATCACGCTCCTCGCCGCCGCCTGCTGCCGCCAGCGCTTCCAGGGCTGGCTCTACCTGTTCCAGCTCGACGAGTACCAGCCGGGCCGGCTGCGGCGCACCCTGGCCCACCGGCTGCGCGCCAACTGGCGTTGGCAGGGGGCGCTGCTGCTGGGCGCGCTGGC
>JASHRA010000130.1 GCA_030038765.1 Candidatus Dormiibacterota bacterium
TCAACCTCACCGACTACTACCTGATCCGCCACGGCCACTACGACATCCAGGAGATCTTCCGGGCGGACGGCCGCTACGGCCGGGTGCGCTGGGTGGCGCTGGCCATCTACGTGGTCACCATCCTGGTCGAACTGCCCTTCATGAACTCCTCCTTCTACGAGGGCCCGGTGGCCAAGGCCCTGGGCGGCGGCGACGTCGCCTGGATCGTGGGCTTCGTGCTCGCCGCGGGCCTCTACTACCTCAGCGCTCGGGCCCGGGTCGAGCCGGCTTGACAACTAACCGCGCAGTGCCCGTGGGCCAGGGAGTACCGGGTTGAGCGGCCCCAGCACGACCGTGGTCGGCACCGAGGGCGCGACCGCGGCCGAGGTGCTGGCGGTCGCGCGGGAGGGCGCGCGGGTGGAGATCTCCCCCCGCGCCCGGGAGGCCATGGAGCGGGCCCGCCAGCGGGTGGTGGAGGCGGAGGCGGATCCCAACCCCGTCTACGGCGTCTCCACCGGCTTCGGACTCCTGGCCAGCAGCCGGATCCCGAGGGAGCGGCGCTCCGAGCTCCAGCACGCGCTGCTGCGCTCCCACGCCGCCGGCACCGGCCCGGCGGTGGAGCGGGAGGTGGTCCGGGCCATGGCCTTCCTGCGCGTCCGGAGCCTCTGCCGCGGCCTCTCCGGGAGCCGGCCGGAGGTGGCGGAGGGGCTGGCGGCGCTGCTCAACGCCGGCATCACGCCGATCGTGCCTGAGCACGGCTCCCTGGGTGCCAGCGGCGACCTGGCGCCGCTGGCGCACCTTTCCCTGGTGCTGGTGGGCGAGGGCGAGGCCGAGCTCGGCGACGGGAGCCTGGTGAGCGGAGCCGAGGCGCTCCGGGCGGCCGGGCTGGAGCCGCTGCGCCTCGAGGTGAAGGAGGGGCTGAGCCTGATCAACGGCACCGACGGCATGCTGGGCATGCTGCTGCTGGCCCTGGAGGACCTCCGCGTCCTGCTGGCCACGGCGGACATCTCGGCCGCCCTCTCCACCGAGGCGCTGCTGGGGACCGACCGTCCCTTCCAGCCCGAGCTGCAGACGATCCGGCCCCACCCCGGCCAGCAGCGCAGCGCCGCCAACCTGGTGCGCCTGCTGCAGGGCTCGGAGGTGCTCGCCTCCCACCGCCACTCCAGCCACGCCGTCCAGGACGCCTACTCGATCCGCTGCGCGCCCCAGGTCAACGGCGCCGCGCGCGACACCTGGGACTTCGCCACTCAAGTGGCGGCGCGGGAGCTGGCCGCGGCCGTGGACAACCCGGTGGTGCTCGAGGACGGACGGCTGGAGTCCACCGGCAACTTCCACGGCGAGCCGCTCGCCTTCGCCTGCGACTTCCTCGCCATCGCCGCCGCCGAGGTGGGATCGATCTCGGAGCGACGGGTCGACCGCATCCTCGACCCGGCCCGCTCCCAGGGCCTGCCGCCGTTCCTGGCCGAGGAGGCGGGCGTCAACTCGGGCCTCATGATCGCCCAGTACACGGCCGCCGCCATGGTGGCCGAGAACCGCCGCCTGGCCCAGCCCGCCAGCGTCGACTCGGTGCCCACCTCGGGCATGCAGGAGGACCACGTCTCCATGGGCTGGGGAGCCGCCCGCAAGCTGCGCCGGGTGCTCCGCAACCTGGGCGACATCCTGGCCGTTGAACTGCTCGCTGGGGCCCGCGCCCTGGAGCTCCGGCGCCCGCTGCGGCCCTCGGCGCCGGACGCCGCCGTGGCCGAGCTGGTGCTGGAGCTGGGCGGGGGCGTGGGGCCGGACCGCTGGGTCAGCCCGGAGCTGGCCCGGGTGGCCGAGGCGGTCCGCTCCGGCCGGGTGCGGGAGCGGGCGGCGGCGCTGCTGGGAGAGCTGCAGTGAGCGGGCCGCGCCCCGTCCGGGCGCCGCGCGGGAGCGAGCTCAGCTGCCGCGGCTGGCCCCAGGAGGCGGCCCTGCGGATGCTGATGAACAACCTCGATCCCGAGGTCGCCGAGGATCCCGACCGGCTCGTCGTCTACGGCGGCTCGGGCCGCGCTGCGCGCTCCTGGGACGCCTTCGACGCCATCGTCGGGAGCCTGCGCCAGCTGGCCGGGGACGAGACCCTCCTGGTCCAGTCGGGCAAGCCGGTGGGTGTCTTCCGGACCCACGAGTGGGCGCCTCGCGTGCTCATCGCCAACGCCCTGCTGGTGCCCAACTGGGCCACCCAGGAGGAGTTCCGACGGCTGGAGCAGGAGGGGCTCACCATGTACGGCCAGATGACCGCCGGGTCCTGGATCTACATCGGGACCCAGGGCATCCTCCAGGGCACCTACGAGACCTTAGCCGCCATCGCCGAGAAGCGCTTCGGCGGCAGCCTGGCGGGGACCGTCTCGCTCACCGCCGGCCTCGGCGGGATGGGCGGCGCCCAGCCCCTGGCGGTGACCATGAACGGCGGCGTGGCGCTCTGCGTCGAGGTCGACCCGGCCCGCATCCAGCGCCGCCTCGACCACCGCTTCCTCGACACCTGGGCCCCGGACCTGGACGAGGCGCTTCGGCTGGCGGAGGAGGCGCGCTCCCAGCGCCGGGCCCTCTCCGTGGGCCTGCTCGGCAACGCGGCGGAGTTGATCCCAGAGATCGTGAGGCGTGACTTCAAGGTCGACGTGGCGACCGACCAGACGTCGGCCCACGACCCCCTCACCTACCTCCCGGCCGGGCTCACGCTGCCCGAGGCCGCCGATCTCAGGATCGAGGACCCTGAGGAGTACGTGAGGCGCAGCCGGGAGTCCATGGCCCGGCACGTCCAGGCCCTGGTCGCGCTCCAGGACGGCGGCGCCGAGGTATTCGACTACGGCAACAGCCTGCGGGCCGAGGCCCAGCTGGGCGGCTTCGAGCGCGCCTTCGACTACCCCGGCTTCGTCCCCGCCTACATCCGCCCCCTCTTCAGCCAGGGCAAGGGGCCCTTCCGCTGGGTCGCCCTGAGCGGCGACCCGCGGGACATCGCGGCCACCGACCGGGCGGTGCTGGAGGAGTTCCCGGAGAACGAGTCCCTGGCCCGATGGATCCGCATGGCCGGCGAGCGGGTGAGCTTCCAGGGGCTGCCCGCCCGCATCTGCTGGCTCGGCTACGGCGAGCGCGACCGCCTCGGCCTGCGCTTCAACCGGATGGTGGCCAGCGGCGAGATCTCCGCCCCCATCGTGATCGGCCGGGACCACCTGGACTCGGGCTCGGTCGCCTCCCCCTACCGGGAGACGGAGTCGATGCGCGACGGCAGCGACGCCATCGCCGACTGGCCCATCCTCAACGCCCTGCTCAACACCTCCAGCGGGGCCACCTGGGTCTCCGTCCACCACGGCGGCGGGGTGGGCATCGGCCGCTCCATCCACGCCGGCCTGGTGGCCCTCGCCGACGGCACCGAGCTGGCGGCGGAGAAGCTCTCCCGCTGCCTGCTCAACGACCCCGGCACCGGGGTCATGCGCCACGCCGATGCCGGCTACCCGCTGGCGGTCGAGACGGCCCGGGAGCGCGGCGTCCGCGTCCCCATGCTCAACCCCTGATGTCCTCCTGGGTGGCCGAGCTGGCCTGGACCGGGGAGCGCCTGGAACGGCGGCTCTGGCTGGAGGTGAAGGGAGGCCGGCTGAGCCGGGTGGAACGGCTCGGGGACCGGCCTCTCCCAGCCGGCGCTGGGGTCCTCTCCGGGCTCACCCTGCCGGGCCTGGCCGACGCCCACGTGCACAGCTTCCACCGCGCCCTCCGGGGCCGGACCCAGCTGCCCAGCGACGGCTCCGGCGACTTCTGGGGCTGGCGCGAGCGGATGTACGCGCTGGCCTCGGTGCTGAGCCCGGAGGAGTACTTCGAGCTGGCCCGGGCCGCCCTGGGCGAGCTGGCCCTGGCCGGGGTCACCGCGGTGGGCGAGTTCCAGTACCTGCACCACCGTCCCGACGGCCAGCCCTACTCCGGGCCCGCCATGGAGCTGGCCCTGATCGCGGCCGCCGAGGAGGCCGGGGTCCGGCTAACGCTGCTCGACACCTGCTACCTGCGCCCCGGGTTCGGCCCCAGCCCGCCCGGCGGTGCCGTCCTGCGCTTCGCCGACGACGGCGTCGAGGGCTGGGAGCGGCGCGTGGCGCAGCTGCGGGAGGGCGCCACGGTGCGCCTGGGCGCGGCCGTCCACAGCGTGCGGGCGGTCAGGGTCGAGGGCATCCGGCGCATCGCCGACTGGGCCGGGGAGCGCTCGGCCCCGCTCCACTTCCACCTCTCCGAGCAGCCGGCCGAGAACCAGGCCTGCCTCGAGGCCACGGGCCGGACGCCGACCCAGCTCCTCGACGACTGCGGCGCCCTCTCGGAGGGGTCCACCGCGGTCCACGCCATCCACCTCACCGACGAGGACGTCGCGCGCCTGGGCGCCTCCGGCACCTCCGTCTGCGTCTGCCCCACCACCGAGCGCGACCTCGGCGACGGCGTCTGCCCCGCCGACCGCCTGCTGGAGGCCGGGGCCCGGCTCTGCCTGGGCAGCGACAGCAACGCCGTCTGCGACCTCTTCGAGGAGGCGCGGGCGGTGGAGCTGGACCTCCGCCTGGTCCGCGGCCGCCGCGGCCTGGTCGATCCCCAGCGCCTGCTCCGGGCGGCCACCTCGGAGGGCATGCGCTCCCTGGGATGGGAGGCCGGCGAGCTGCGGGAGGGGATGCTGGCTGACTTCATCTCCCTCGACCTGGACAGCCCCCGCCTGGCCGGCGCGGGGGAGCAGGACCTCCTGCCGCGGGTGCTCTACGGGGCCGGCGCCGCCGACGTGCGCTCGGTCGTGGTGGGGGGCCGTGAGGTGGTGCGCGAGGGCCGCCACGAGCGCCTCGGCAGCGTCGGGGAGCGGCTCAACCTGGCCCTCCGCCGGGTCGAGCCCGACTGGCACCGGGCCGCAGGGGGAGGGCCGGGATGAGGATCCTGCTGCAGCACATCGGCCGGCTCTTCCGCCCCGGGTCGGAGGTGGCCCGGGACCAGGACCTCCTGATCGAGGACGAGCTGATCGCCGCGGTCGGGCCCAGGGGCAGCCTGGACCCCGGGCCCGAGGCCCTGGAGTGGGACTGCGGCGGCGCCCTCCTGACCCCGGGCCTGATCGACGCACACACCCATCCCCTCTACGCCGCACCGCGCCTGGGCGAGATCGCGGAGCGCTCCGAGGGACAGAGCTACGCCGAGATCGCGGCCGCCGGCGGCGGCATCAGCGCCAGCGTCGAGGCCGCCCGCCGGGCTCCCTGGGAGGAGCTGGAGCGGGGCCTGCGCACCCGTCTACGCGGCTGGCTGGAGGGTGGCACCACCACCATGGAGGCGAAGTCCGGGTACTGGCTGGAGCGGGAGGGTGAGCTCCACGCGGTGGCCCTGCTCCGCCAACTCGGAAACGAGCCTGACCTGCCCGAGCTCGTGGTCACGTTCCTCGGCGCCCACTCGCTGCCACCGGAGTACCGCGAGCGGCGCTCCGACTACATCGACGAGGTGGCGAGCTGGCTCGCCGCGGCGCGGGAGGCGGGGGCCAAGTTCTGCGACGTCTTCTGCGACCAGGGAGCGTTCACCGTGGAGGAGTCGCGGCGGCTGCTGGTGCACGCCCGGGGACAGGGACTGCGCGTGCGCCTCCACGCCGACGAGCTGGCCCTGACCGGGGGCACCCGGCTGGCGGTGGAGCTCGGTGCGGACTCCGCCGACCACCTGCTCGCCATCGGAGAGGACGAGGTCGCTGTCCTGGCGGGGAGCTCGACGGTGGCCACGCTCTGCCCGGTGACGGCCCTTTCGATGGGCCAGCTACCGCCGGCGCGCCGGCTGGCGGAGGCGGGGGTGAGCTTGGCGCTGGGGTCGGACCACAACCCGGGGACCTCGGGCGTGACCTCGATGGCGACCGTCGTCTGGCTGGCGATCAACGAGCTGGGACTCAGCGTGAGCCAGGCGCTGGGAGCGGCAACGCTGGGCGGCGCGCGGTCTCTGGGGCTGGCGGACCGCAGCTGCCTCAAGCCGGGTCAGGTGGCAGACTTGGTGCTCTGGCCAGCGGACCACGAGGGCGCCTTTGCCTGGACCCCGGACCTGCGCCCAACCCAGGTGTGGCACCGCGGCCGCCGCTCCTAGGCACGGGGTACAGCGGCCCTGCCCTCGGGGGCCGTCCGCTTCGCATATAGTCCGCTGACGCGTCTGCGTCTTCTTGGCGTTA
Organism: Candidatus Dormiibacterota bacterium; assembly: GCA_030038765.1. GTDB lineage: Bacteria > Chloroflexota > Dormibacteria > Aeolococcales > Bog-877 > Bog-877. The sequence continues at coordinate 6,140 of JASHRA010000130.1, forward strand.
GGCGTCTAGCCGCAATCCGCCTCCCTGGGCGTGGACCTTGACAGATAGCGCACAGCCTCGACCGGTAGGCACCATCCAGATGGTGGTCGTGGACCTCGACTACACCTTGAGGGCCGGGCGCGTGGAGGACGGCGGGGACGGCCTAGACCGGACACATCTACGCCTTCACGTGGCCCTACGGCTACTGGTCTCGGGCCGCAAGCTACTCGGACTGCTCACGAGCGTGCGCTTTCCCGAGGCGAACGCCTGGCTCAACTCGCTCCCGTCCGATGCTTTACATGAGGCTGACTTTGACTTTCTCTTCATCGGCTTCCGCACACTCGAACAGGGCGTCTCTCTCGCGTCACGCAACTGTTCCGTACCGCGCAAGTCGATCCTTCTGATCGAAGGAGATCGTCGCAAGCTCCAGGCAGCAGCGGCCACCGGCGCACAGGTCATTCCCGGCGACGACACCGAGACGGTCCTCATGGAGCTGACCAAGCGCTTTGCAGCCTGATTCTGAGGCCTCCATCATGGGCCCAGTCGATGAGCCGTCGCCGACGCGGCGGCCTCGCTACGGTCTCTCAGTCAGGTGATGTTGAAGGTAGCAGCCACAACAATTCGAGTCTGTCGTGCAGCAAGCATTTAGCAAAGCCGAGATTCGACAGATGAGCGACGACCACCTAGCAAACCATAGGGTTCGCAACACTCGCTGGTAGTGGGTTCGGTTCCTCTCCCTCCTGGGTGCCTTTTGGATTCTCTTGGCGGGAGTGCTCTTGGTAGCGCGCTGGGCCGGTGTCGCGCCGGCGCTTGCACTTCTTCGACTTGCCACGGTGCTGGGGCGTACCGCATGTGCGGCGATGGTCACCGCGATGATTCGTTGGGACAGGATCGACATAGAGCAGTCAAGACGCAGGCGCCAGGCGAGCGGATGACATGGCCACACGTGGCGACCTTCTCTGCGAGAGCCATCACCTCCTGACGCCTGATCGAAGGCGCAGCTACGCGGGACAGACACGCTCGTCCCGGATGATATGGCCGGCACAACCTCCCAGGCGAGTGGAGACCTGTACGCAGACGGGGAAGGCCATGGGAAGAGAAGAAACCCCCGGACTACCGCTGACGCCCTAAGGACGACGGAAGTAGAGCAACGTGCTGCGTCCCGATCGGACCAGCGTCATGTCGCGGAGCCCCACCGCTGCGGCTGCGGCACGGAGGCCAGCGTCCAGACCGAGGGAGTCCGCGACGTGGACCAAACCCTCGCCTCCTGGAGCGAGCAGTGGTCCGCCAAGACGCAGCAGCCGACCCGGAGCGACGGCGGCCCTCGAGATCAGCACCGCCGGCAGCGGAGCATCCTGCCTGCGCGCGTAATCAGCAGCGTCGCTGGCCTCCACACTCACCGAGCCCAGGCCTAGCTGGGCGACGCACTCGACTAGGAAACCGGCCTTGGCGTGGTTCCTCTCCAGCAGGATGACCTCGAGGCCCGCAACCGCGATGGCCAGGGGAATGCCGGGCAACCCACCACCGCTGCCGAGGTCGAGGACGCGCTCGCCCGGGCTCCAGTCCCTCAGCGGCAGGAGGTCGAGTGACTCCTCGATGTGTCGCTCCCAGGCGTCCGCCGGCGCCACGCGGGTCAGGTTGAGCCGCGAGTTGGCCTGGTAGAGCAGGTCCAGGTAGTGCTGGAGGAGCTCCCGCTGCTGGGCGCCCAAGGCCGCGCCTGCCCGGGGCCGCTCCCGCTGGCCTTTGTCCAGGTTCAGGCGAGGATGTCGTGGCGGGCCAGCGAGGCCATCGATAGCGCGAGCAGGAGCAGCCACCAGCCGGCGATCACCGCTAGCCCCTCCAGCAGGGTGGTGGGGACAGCGGGAAGGGGAAGGCTGGCGGCAACCCC
>JASHRA010000131.1 GCA_030038765.1 Candidatus Dormiibacterota bacterium
ATGCTCCAGTGGCCCGAGTTGTGGACCCGGGGCGCGATCTCGTTGGCCATCAGGTGCCCCTCCACCTGGAACAGCTCCAGCGCCAGCAGCCCGACGTAGCCGAGCCGCTCCAGGAGCCGCTCGGCGAGGCCCTCGGCCTCGGCCTGGAGCGCCTCCCCGAGCCCGGGCGCCGGGGCCAGGGTGAGCCGGAGCACGCCCTGGCGATGGTGGTTCTCCACCAGCGGGTAGGCCGCCACCTCCCCGGTGCGGGAGCGCAGCGCCAGCAGCGAGAGCTCGCGCTCGAAGGGGACCTCCCGCTCCAGGATCGAGGGCACCGCCCCCACCGCCGCGAAGGCGCCCTCCAGCGCCTCGGGCCCGGGGATGGCGGCCTGGCCGTGGCCGTCGTAGCCGAGGCGCCGGGACTTGAGCCGGCAGGGGAAGCCCAGCTCCCGGGCCGCCGGGCCCAGCTCGGCCTCCCGCTCCAGGGCCCGGTACTGGGCGCTGGGGATGCCGCAGGCGCCGAAGAGCTTCTTCTCCGAGAGCCGGTCCTGGGCGGCGGCCAGCGCCTCGGGCGGCGGGAAGACGGGGCAGCGGGCCTCCAGCCGGCGCGCCGAGGAGTCGGGCACGGACTCGAACTCGAAGGTCACGAGGTCGGAGTCGCGGGCCAGGCGCTCCAGCATCCGGGGGTCGTCGTAGGCCCCCACCAGCTGCCGCCCGAGCTGCCCGGCGCTGGCGTCCGGGGCCGGCTCCAGGAAGTTGAAACTCAGCCCCAGCGGGTAGCCGGCCAGGGCCAGCATGCGGCCCAGCTGGCCGCCTCCGAGGCAGCCCACCCGGGTCCCCAATCAGCCCTCCTCGGGGTCGGGTCGGTCCAGGACCGCCTGGGTCTGCCGCCGGCGGTGTTCCAGCAGGCGCTGGCGCAGCCCGGCGTCCTGGAGGGCCAGCACCGCCGCCGCCAGCAGGCCGGCGTTGGTCGCGCCCGCGGGGCCGATGGCGAGCGTGCCGACCGGCACCCCGGCCGGCATCTGGGCGATCGAGAGCAGGGAGTCGACGCCGTGGAGCGCGCGCGACTCGACGGGCACGCCCAGCACCGGCAGGTGGGTCTTGGCGGCCAGCATCCCGGGCAGGTGGGCGGCGCCCCCGGCGCCCGCCACCAGCACCCGCAGGCCCCGGGACTCGGCCGCGGCCGCGTACTCGAAGAGGAGGTCGGGGGTGCGGTGGGCGGAGACCACGCGCCGCTCGTAGGGCACCCCCAGCTGCTCCAGCACCTCGGCCGCCGCCCGCATCGTCTCCCAGTCCGAGCGCGAGCCCATCACCAGCCCCACCAGGGGCGAGGGCTGGGTCACCTTGGCCGGCTGGGGCTGGGCATCACCAGGCGAGGTTAGCTGGCGGCCGCGGGCCGGTGCGGCTCCGCCGCCGGGCGGGGCGCCCCCCCGTCCCCGCCCTCGACGGCGCCCTCGCCGGAGCCGGGCTGGGAGCGGTGCTGGCTCCAGACCAGGTAGATGCGCTGCACGGCGGTGAGGTTGGTGGCGACGGCCAGGACCCAGACGGCGATGGTGAGCTGGCCCAGGCAGAGCCCCAGCACCGTGACCACGATCCGCTCCGGACGGGCGAACCAGCCCCCGTCGCAGGTGAAGCCGAGGGACTGGGCCCGGGCCCTCACGTAGCTCACCAGCAGGGAGCCGAGCAGCGAGGCCACCACCAGGAAGACCTGGGGGTCCTGGTGGAGCCGGATCAGGAAGAGGTAGAGCATGCCGATGTAGATGGCCCCCTCGCCGTAGCGGTCGGCGGTGCTGTCGAGGAAGGCCCCGTACTTCTGGACCCGGCCCGAGACCCGGGCCACGGCGCCGTCCAGGATGTCCATGGAGCCGGCCAGGAGCAGTACCAGCCCGGCCGGCAGCAGCAGGTCGAGCGCGACCAGCACGGCGGCGGCCACGGTGAGGGCGAGGCCGATCATGGTGATGGTGTTGGGGCTGAGCCGGGCCAGCCGGGCGGCGGCGGCGAGGCGCTGGGCCCCGGATCTAACGGAGGCCTGCAGCAGTCTGCTGAACAAGGGGGGTCACCTCAGAGCGGGACCGCGCCCGGAGCGCGGCCTCGTAGACGGAAACAACGCGGTCGGCGATGAGGGGCCAGGCGTAGGCCTCGGCGGCGCTCCGGCCCCGCTGGCCCATCTCCCGGCGCAGCTCGGGATGGTCGAGGAGCCGGGCCAGCGCGGCTGCCATCTGGGCCTCGTCGCCGGGCGGCACCAGCAGCCCCTGGCGGCCGTCCGAGAGCACCTGGCGGAAGCCGTCGATGGCCGTCGCCACCACCGGCCGGCCGCAGGCCATGGCCTCCAGCAGGATGACGCCGAAGGACTCCTTGCCGGTGTTGGGGGCGCAGTAGATGTCGGCGGCGGTGAAGTGGCTCGCCTTCTCCGCCTCGGGGACGAAGCCGAGGAAGCGCACGTCCGGGATCCCCTCCTCCTCGACGCGGCGCTCGTAGCCGCGCCGGAGGGGGCCGTCGCCGGCCACCAGGAGCTGGCAGTCGGCGCGCACCTGGCGCAGCAGCTGGTAGGCGTCGAGCAGCGTGTCCAGCCCCTTGCGCTCCTCCAGCCGGCCCAGGAAGAGGATGGTCGCGCGCTGCCCCTGGGCCAGCCCCGGGGCGGGCGCCACCCCGGGGTTGAAGCCGCGGCTGTCGACGCCGTTGGGGATCACCGCGTAGTCCGCCGGAAAGTAGCGGGAGACGAAGGCCTTGGCCGGCTCGGAGACCGCGATCTGGGCCTCCAGGCGGCGGAAGAGGCGCTTCAGCAGGGGCCGGCCGTAGTAGTAGCCGAGGTTCTGCCGGGCGTAGGCGTGGAAGGTGCCGACGTTGACCCCGCCGGAGTTGAGCCGCAGCACCGTCACCGGCAGCGCCGGCATCAGCGGCTCGTGGAGGTGGACCACGTCGAAGCGCTCCCGGTCGAGCAGGGAGCGGATCTTGTGGGAAAGGTGGAAGGAGAGCGAGATCCGGGCCACCGAGCCGTTGGCCGGGACCGGGATGGGCCGGCCCAGGGAGTAGAGGCCGTCCATGTGCTCCTCCCGGGCGCCGGCGGTGGGCGCCAGGACCGAGACCTGGAGGCCGCGCCCGCGCAGCTCCTCGGCCAGGTGGCGGACGTGGTCGCCGACGCCGCCCGGCTTGCGGTAGTCGTAGGGCGAGACGAGGGCGACCTTCATGGCGCCGCGATCCCGGTCAGGGCCTCGCCCACGGGCGGGGGCTCGAGGTCGGCCATGGGCTCGCCGAAGAGGGGGTTGAGCACGTGCCACTGGTCGGCGTGCTCCCTCAGCTCCGGCTCCAGCACCCGCAGCAGCTGGCGGGCGCCGCGGCGGAGGTCCTGCTGGGGGTCGTCCCCGAGCCGGATCTGGATCGGGGCGAAGGCGCGGGCCAGGTAGGTGTCGTCGGGCCGGCGCAGGAGGCAGACGGGCAGGATGGCGGCGCCGGTCCGGGCCGCGATCTCGACCGCGCCCATGGGGATGGAGGCGCGCCGGCCGCAGAAGGGGAGCGGCTGCCCGGTGCCGAGCAGGTCCCGGTCGATGGCGATCACGACCGCGCCCCCGGAGCCGAGCAGGCGGTAGATCTGGCGCACGGCGGCGGCGCCGGAGCGGCGCACCGCCTCCTGGTCGCCCCGGCGCACCGCCTCCACGTTGAGCGGGATCACCTGGCAGCCGACCTTGGAGCGGGTCCGGACCAGCCAGTCGAAGCAGCGCAGGGGACGGACCTGCTCGGCCAGCAGGGCCAGGCCCCGGTCGGTGAACGTGAACTGGTCGCGGAGGGCGGCGATGGCCGCCTCCCAGGAGCCCAGGTGGAGGCTCACGATGATCACCCCCTGGCCCCGGCGGCGCGCCTCCTGCAGGTAGTCGGCGTCCTCCAGGGTGAGCAGCCGGCGCCAGTCCTCGAGCGGGCGGTGGGCCATCTGGAGCACGTCGATCCAGGCCTTGAGGAAGTTGCGCACGTTGCGCCGCAGCAGGCGCCGCATGGCGCGCCGGTCGAGGTCCGGGCGGACCACCTCGAGGTTGGAGCGGAGGCCGCGCCAGTGGCCCGGCCAGGCCAGCGTCAGGGCCGCCGCCAGCGGCCCCGCCAGGCGATAGGCGGTGCGCCGGTCCACGGTGCGCAGGCTGAGCTCCGCCAGCCGCAGGCCGAGGTAGGGGAGGACCGGGTCGGGCTCGCTGGGGCGGACCCGGCCGAGCCGGCGCCCCAGCCGGGGCAGGGGCCGGGAGCCGAGGTACTGGGCGCCGGGCAGGGCCAGCCTCACCGCGCTCCCGCCCCCTCCCGGGTCAGGTTGTGGAAGGCGAACCACTGGGTGGGCTCGGCCCAGATCATCTCCTCGAAGCAGCTGGCGATCGCCTGGGTCAGCTCGGCGACCGCCTCACCGGCGCCCCCCGGCGGCTGGGGCAGGGGGTCCAGGAGCCGGGACTCGTGGCCGCCCCTGGGCCGGCGGCGCATGTAGCCGGGGATCAGGGGGGCCCCGGTCTTGAGCGAGAGCGTGGCCGGCCCGGCGGGCAGGAAGACGCGCCTGCCGAGGAAGCGGACCGGCACCCCGGAGCCGCCCTTGTCGATGTCGCAGGCGAGCAGCAGGACCTCGTTGCGGCGGAGCGCCCGGAGCGCCTCCCGGGCGCTCCCCGGCCCCACCGGGATGACGCCCACGCCGAGCCGCTCCCGGCTGCCCCGGATGAGCCGGTCCACGGCCGGGGGCCCGAAGGGGTCGGTGATGGCGTGCACGGGCCGGCCCACGGTGGCGATGGCGGCCGCGCCCAGGTCCCAGTTGCCGAGGTGCGGGGTCACCACGATGGCGCCCCGGCCCGCCGCCAGGGCCCGCTCCAGGGGGCCCAGGGTGATCCCCTGGGGGGCCGCGCGGAGCTCCCCCAGCAGCTTCTCCAGGACCAGGAAGTCGAGCAGGGTGCGGGCGTAGTTGCGGAACGCGCCCCGGGCCAGGTCCTTGCCCCGGGCCCGGTCGCCCCCGGCCAGCGACGAGTAGTTGTCCCGGGCCCGGCGGGCGTGACCGGGCAGCAGCGCGTAGGCGGCGGTGCCGCCGATGTCGGCCAGGCGGTAGCGGAGCCAGCCCGGCATGGGTGCGGTGAGGCGTCCCGCCAGGCGCAGGCCCAGGGCCTGGGCCTCGCCCCGGGCCAGCCAGCCGGCCGGGGCGGGGGCCGGCCCCGACTCCAGGCCGGCGACCACCGGCTCGGCCCCGCTCAGGCTGCTCACCATCTCCAGCTCCCGACCGCCCTCGGGCTCGGCCCTCGGGGCTCGACCGCCCCTAGGACTCGCTCCCGACCGCCGCCGGCCCCGGGCTGGGGCTGGCGACGGGGGCGTCCGCCGGCTGGGGACGCGCCGGCGGGGTCTCCTCGGGGTCGCTGATGCAGGCGGCCCCGACCCGGCCCGCGATGAAGGCCTCGGTCAGCTCCTGGGCACGCTCGTCGGTGACCTGGAAGGGCGGCGACTTCATGAAGTAGGAGGCGGGTCCCTCCAGGGCGCCGCCCAGGCCCCGGTCCAGGCCCAGCTTGCAGCAGCGCACGGCGTCGATCACGATCCCGGCCGAGTTGGGGGAGTCGTGCACCTCGAGCTTGAGGTCGACGGTCAGGGGCACGTCGCCGAAGGCCCGTCCCTCCATCCGGATGTGGGCCCACTTGCGGTCCTTGAGCCAGGGCACGTAGTCGCTGGGGCCGATGTGGACGTCGTCGGCGCCCAGGGGCTCGCGCATCTGCGAGAGCACCGAGTTCGTCTTGCTGATCTTCTTGCTCACCAGCCGCTCCCGCTCCAGCATGTTGAGGAAGTCGGTGTTGCCGCCGAAGTTCAGCTGGTAGGTGTGGTCGAGGTGGATCCCCCGCTCCTGGAAGAGGTGGGTCAGGACGCGGTGGATGATGGTCGAGCCGACCTGGGACTTGATGTCGTCGCCGATGATGGGCAGGCGCCGGGCCTCGAAGCGCTGGCGCCAGTACTCCTCCCGGGCGATGAAGACGGGCATGCAGTTGACCATGGCGCAGCCCGCCTCCAGGATCTGCTCGGCGTACCACTTGGTGGCCATCTCCGAGCCCACGGGCAGGTAGTTGACGACCACGTCGGTGCCGGTGTCCTTGAGGATCTTGACGATGTCGGCGGTGGGGCCGGGGGCCTTCTCGATGATCTCGGAGAGGTACTTGCCCAGGCCGTCGTGGGTCATGCCCCGGTGGACCGGGACGCCGAGCTTGCCCACCTTGGCGAAGGTGACGGTGTTGTTGTGGCCGCGGTAGATGGCCTCGCCGAGGTCGTAGCCCACCTTCTCGCGGTCGATGTCGAAGGCGGCCGAGAACTCGACGTCGTGCACGTGGTAGCCGCCCAGGTCGACGTGCATCAGGCCGGGCACGAAGTCGCCCGGGCGGGCGTCCTTGTAGTACTCGACCCCCTGGACCAGGGAGGAGGCGCAGTTGCCCACCCCGATGACGGCGACACGAACCTTGTTGCTCATCCACTGACCTCCGGGAGCGAACGCTCGCCCACCGGCTGGGAGAGCGACTGGCTGGCGTTTTCCGGGGCCGCCTCGGGCCCGGGCTGGGCCCCGTCGGCGACCGCTCCGACCCCGTCCAGGAGCCGGTCGAAGCGCTGGTGGCTGGCGGCGATGGATTCCCGGTCGAGGCGGCAGAGCACCTCCCGGCCCTCGCGCCGGGTGACCACGATCCCGGCCCGGCGCAGCAGGCGCAGGTGCCAGGACATGCGCGGCTGGCTGATCCCGAGCAGGAGGGCCACGTCCGAGACCCTCGCCTCCTTGACCTCGGCCAGCCGCTCCACGATCCGCAGCCGGGTGGGGTTGGCCAGGCCCTCGAAGTAGGCGGCCAGGTCGCCGCCGGCGACGGCGCTGAGGGCCAGGGGCAGCACCAGGCGATGGGGGGTCGGCTTGGACGGCGGGCGCGCGCTCAAATAAAGAACCCTTTCATAAACACCACGTTATGCATCCTAGCCCCTGGCCGCCTCCCCGTCAACCCGGCCCGAGGGACCGGCCGGCGCCCGCGGCTCCCATGGGAGGCGGCGACCCCCGAGCTGGCCGGGGGACCGCGACCACCGGGCTGGCAGACTTCCCCGATCCGGCCCAGATCGATGCCCCCCGCGGCCCCGGCGCCAGCGCCACCTCTCCCTCGCCGCGGGCGGCAGCTGGTTCGTCGTCCTCGGCCGGCAGGCCTCTGGTGGCGGGGCTGCCGGGAGCTGTGCTCCCCGACCCCTCGGTGCGCACGGCCCAAGGCGTCAGTCGGGCCGCCGCAGGGCAGGCGACCGCGCTGGCCCGAGCCGTCCGCGGAGCAGGCTAGGCCACCCTCTCCGTGGGAGAGCCGGCTTGGGCCCTCAGGATTCGCAGCGCATTGAGGGTGATCATTTCGCTGGGTCCCGACCGTCCCCAGTCGACGACCTCCGCCCCGCTGCGCGAGCCGGGCGGGCTCCACCAGCACCCGCCCGGCTGCCACCGACCGTCTGGACCACGGCGCTGCTCCAGCACGTCGATGGCGTCACCACAGCGCGCGTCGCCCGCCAGGCCCATCCTGGAGAGGACCAGGAGCGCGTGCAGGATGTCGTAGTGCCAGTAGGGCGGGTAGTGCAGCGTCAGCCACTGGCGCTGGACGACCGCGCCGGTGCGGAGCGAGCGGAACAGGTTGTGCGCGAGCAGCAGCTCCGCGGTACGGAAGCTCGCGTCGCGCGCCACCGGCTCGCCCGTTGCGCGCCAGTACTCGAACAGTCCCCAGGCGGGAATGAGCGACTCGTGGAAGGAGGATCGGTGGCCGGTAGCACGACGATCGCAGTTCCAGCCTCCATCCGGCCACTGCCATCCGATCAGCGACTCGGCCAGCCGCTGCACGCGCGGGTCGCTGGCCAGTCCGAGCCGCGAGCACACTGCCAGTGCGTTCCCCTCTTGCGAGGCGTGGACGCGCGCGAGCCCATCGACAGTGACGATGCTCGTGCGGTGGGAGCCGCCTGTCAGCCAATCGAGCACCGTACCGGCCGCGCGCATGGCCCTGGCTTCACCTGCCGGTATCGCCAACTCGATCAGGGACACCAGCCTCCAGTGCGCCCCCGACCATTTGCGGTACGGAGTCACGCCGAACCCGCCGTCCCTCCGCTGACCCGACAGCAGTCCCCGGACCAGCGCGCCCTCCAGTGCCTCGCCGGTATCGGCGCACCCGTCGCCCAGCAGGTCGCACCGGGTGAGCAAACGCACGGCCGGCTCGGCCGACGACAGCAGCCAATCAACCGCTAGACGGGCCTTCTCGTCCATGGCGCGAGACCGTCCTCCCGCGACTTTCTCATCGACATCGCCGAGAGGGAGACCCTACACCCGCGCGCCACAGCGACAGCAACCGCCCGGCGCACCTGCGGCGTCCCCGTCTTCGCCAGGGCAGCGCCAATGCTCTTGGACACCCCGCGCCAGGGGCCGTCCCAATCGCCGCCGTCGCGTCGCCTTCCGCCATCCGCGGCACGCTCCGCGCGCCCGGGCGTGCACACGGCTCGTGAGCCCTGCAGTCTGGCCTGCAGTAGTACCAGCGCCGGCAGCCGTCCTGGCCCGGGCGGAATCGCGGGCCCGCAAGTTCGGTGCCGGAAGGTCCCCTGATGATGGGCGGACGAGTGCCATCCCTCCGAGCGATGGGCCCCGATCAGGACTGAACGGCTCCCGCTACCCCTCCCCCATCGCCCAGCGCGTCCAGGGCCGGGCCGCGAGCACGCTGGTGAGGCCCCAGCCCCCGGCCAGCGCCAGCGCCACCAGGAGCGCGAAGGGGAGCAGGCTCAGCGGCCAGGGCTCGTCCAGGGAGAGCGGACGGGGCGTCCAGTTGAGGGCGGCCCCGAGTCCCAGCAGGAGGGCCGGGTGGACGATGTAGACGCCCAGGGAGTGGCGGCTCAGGGAACGTAGGGCGGCCTCGGACCGGCCCCCGAGCCGGCCCTCCAGGGCGCCGCCGAGCCGCCAGAGGGCGAGCAGCAGCACCAGGCCGAGGGGGAGCAGCTCGGGCCGGAGGAAGGCCCCGGTGCCCCCGACCCAGGGGCCCCAGTGACGCGCCAGAAGACCGACAGGCCCCCAGAGCAGCAGGGCGGAGCCGGCGACCAGGCCGAGCACCAGGAGCGGCCAGGGAACCCGCCACCGCCCCGGACGCGCCAGATGGGGGCTGAGCCAGAGCCCGAGCGCGAAGTACCCGACCCAGAGCGGCGCCAGCTCGAAGCCGTAGGAGAGCAGGAGGGTGTTGCCGGGCCCGGGGAGCTGGGCCGTGACCCGCAGCAGCTGGCTTCCCAGCTGGACGAGGAGGGCCGCCGCCAGGGCCAGGGCACGCCCCCGGCGCGAGCCCGGCCAGAGCGGCAGCAGGAGGTAGAGCTGGGGGATCAGGAGCAGGAAGTAGAGATGCCCGGCGCCCCCCGCCCACCAGCCCCAGGAGGCCGCCGGCGCCGCCGGCATGCCGGTGAAGACCACGTCGATGGCGAAGTAGATCCCGGCCCAGGGCAGCCAGGGCAGCAGGGTGCGCCGGAGCCGGCGTCCCCAGAAGCCCGGCCTCTCCTCCGCGGGCCGCAGCCCCGGGCCCAGCAGGATGCCGCTCAGCATCACGAAGAGGGGCAGGGCGGGGCGGCTCAGGAGGGCCAGCCCGGAGTAGAAGGCGGCACCCACCCCGGTCCTCGAGGGCCAGGGGCTGGCGTGAATCAAGACCACCAGCAGCAGCGCCACGGCTCGCACCAGGTCGGCCTGGCCGAGGTGGCGTCGGTCTGGCGGCCCCGGTCCGGCGGGGGAGCGGTCGGCGGCAGGCCTGGGCCGCGTCGGGGCGGCGGGGCCTCGGCTGGGTGCGCTGCGCAAGGTGGCTGGTCCCCCTGGGCTCGCGTTCCCGGCCCGGCGCCGGGACCGCGGGGGTGGCTGGCCCCCGGATCTGGCTAACGTCGGCCTCGGCTTCGGGGGGTCGCCGTCGCGCGCCTCAGCTTCGACGGCTCCGGCGCCGGTGGCTCAATCGGGAGCGGACCTTCTGAGCCCAGCGCCGGTCGTGTCTCTCCGGCAACCGGACCCGGGAGCGCCCATCGAGACCAGGAGGCGCCCGGCCCGCAGGTCAGAGGCCCGCCTTTCCGGTGATCCGAGACCGGCGCCCTCGCGCTCGGCCCCCGGCTCACTCGGCCCTGGCGATGGCCTCCAGCTCGCCCAGCTCGTGCTCCCGGGCGGTGATCCGGGCCAGGCCCTCCTCCACCGCCGCCGCCCCCTGCTGGCGCGCCCCCACGGCCAGCTCGGTGGCCCGGGTCACGGTGCCCTGGACCGCCTCCAGGGTGGAGGCGAGCTCCTGGCGCCAGCGTGCCTCCTGGGCTTCGAGCCGGGCCACCACGTCGTAGCGGACGCGGCCGCAGTGGCGGTCCACCAGCTCCTCGCCCCGGGCCAGAGCGTCGCGCTTGGCCAGCTCCAGCCCCAGCCGGCCCGGGGCCAGCCGCTTCACCGCCGAGGCCACCAGCTCCAGGGCCAGGGTCTCGTCCTCGAGCCGGATCAGGCGCCCGCTGGCCTGGCCCAGCTCCGTCTCCAGCCGGATCCCCGGGAGCTCCACCTCGAAGAGCTCGGAGACCAGGCGGAGGGCGTCGTCGGCCAGCTGGGCGGCGCGCTGGCGGTGGCGCAGGGCCACCTCGTCGAGGGCCTTGGTGAGCTCTCCCTCGAGCTCCGGCAGCCACTCCGAGACCAGCTCCCGGATGCCCTCGGCGACCGCCTTCTGCATCCTTCCCCGGGCGTCGGGGGCGGACTCCTCGGCCTCGTGCTCCACCAGCTCCCCGACCCGCTGCTCGCCGGCCAGCCGGAAGCGGCCCACGGAGGGGTCGAGGACGGTCGCCACCACCCGCTTCATGTCGTTGGCGAGGATCGCCTCGGCGTCCCGGCGCTGCTCCCGGATGGCGCCCAGGCGCTGCTCCAGCTGGCTCACCCGCTGGGCCAGGTCCTCGGAGGAGAGCTCCAGGGCCCGCCGCTCCAGGGCGGCGGCGTGGCGCTCCCGGCCCAGGGCCGCCCGGGCCACTTCGCGCGCCCGCTCCAGCAGGATCCGCCCCTTCTCCTCCACCAGGGTCCGCTCCAGGGCCGTCTCCAGGGCCCGGAAGCCCTCGTCCCGGGCCCGCCCGGAGACGGCGAAGAGTGAGATCTCCGAGTCCCCGGTGGCCCGGCTGAGGACGCCGCGCACGAACTCGGTCGCCTCCTCGCGCTCGGCATCGGTGAGCAGGTCGACCTTGTTGAGCACGAACAGGACCCGCCCCATCTGGTCCCGCGCCGCCCCCAGCAGCTCCAGCTCGGCGGCGCTGGCCGGGCTGTCCGCGGAGAGGATGAAGACGGCCGCGTCGGAGTGCTGCAGGTGGTCGTAGGCGGCGGTCGTGTTGTGGGTGTGGACCGACCCGATCCCGGGCGTGTCCACCAGGGCCAGCCCGTGGGCCAGCATCGGCGCCGGGTGCTCGGCCCGGATGGCCCGCACCTGCTTGCGGTTCTCCGGGTTCCCGCTCTCGCTGGCGTAGTCGCGCAGCTCCGGGATCTCGATCTCCCGGCTGCGCCCGTCCAGGAACTGGACCTCCACCCGGGGCTGCTCCCCGTACTCGACGCTGATCGGGATCGAGGTGGTGGGGATCACCCCCACCGGCATCAGCTCGGTGTCCAGGAGGGCGTTGATGAGGGTGCTCTTGCCGCGCTTGAACTCGCCCAGGACGGCGAGGTTGAAGCGGCCCTCGGAGAGGCGCTGGCGCGTCTCCTGGAGCAGGGTGGCGGCGGACTGGTCCTGGCGCTCGGAGGCGATCTCGGCCAGGCGCCCGATCAGGCGCAGGACCGAGTCCCGCTCCTGGTCCCAGGCGGCCAGCGCCGAGCGCTCCCCGGCCGCGGCCGTGCTCATGCCGCCCTCAGGCGGGCCGCCCCGGCGGCGGCCAAAATCGAGATCCGGGTCATGGCGACTCCAACTGCTCGGTTGCAGTAGAGGCCGTCATCCGCTGCGGGCTAAGGCGGGCCCCATCGCCGCCAGGGACTGTAGCAGGTCGAAAACGGGCACTCGCCCGAGCCTCAGGTGGCCGCCCGCCGGGGCCCGGCGAGAACCAGGCAGAGCAGGGAGAGCGCCATCCAGGCGGCGGCGTAGAGGAACGCGGCCGGGGGCGAGACGAGGGCGTAGAGCAGCCCCACCACGGCCGAGGAGCAGAGGTCGCCGAGGGCCTGGAGCGCGCCCAGGGTGCCGAAGCCGCTGCCCCGGAGCTGGTCGGGCAGGATGCTCGCCACCAGCGTCGACTCCGAGGTCTCGGCCAGCCCGATCCCGGCCCCGGCCAGGAGGAAGGCGAGCAGCAGCAGGGGCCAGCCCCGGGGGCCGGCGGCGAAACCCAGGTAGGCGAGGACGTAGAGCAGAGCGCCGGCGCCGAAGACCAGCCGGGCCCGGCCCCGGTCCAGCCAGCGCCCGGCCAGCGGCGCCGTGAGCGAGCCCAGGGCGTTGTGCCCGGCGTAGATCAGGACCGCCAGCACGGTGGCCGCGGCCAGGCCGGTGGGCCCGTGGTGGAGCAGCTGGGTGGCGCGCAGGATGAGGATGGTGGTGGCGAAGTTGCCGAGCTCGAAGGCCGCCACCGGCGCCAGCCAGGGCAGGAGGCCGGCGCCGGCCAGGCGGCGGAGCTGGAGCCGGGCCCGGGCCGGGAGCGAGGGCCCGGGCCGGGAGCGGGCCTGGCGGACGGCGAAGCCGATGGCGAGCGCGGCCAGCAGGCCGGGGAGGGCGGCCAGGTAGAGGGCGGGGCGGATCCCCACCCAGCCCAGCAGGCCGGCGGCGAGCAGCGGCCCCGCCACCGCCCCCAGGTTGTCCCCGGCGCGCTCCACCCC
>JASHRA010000013.1 GCA_030038765.1 Candidatus Dormiibacterota bacterium
GGGCGGATGAGCGCCGGCTGGTGGGGCGCTCCGAGCTCCCAGAGCTGGTCTCGGCGGCGCTGGCGGAGCTGGGCTCCCCCGGCGCTTCGGTGACCTACCGCCTCACCACCGCGGCCGAGCTGCGCCGTCTCAACCGCAGCTTCGCCGGCCTGGACAGCGCCACCGACGTGCTGGCCTTCCCCGCCGCCGCCGCCCTCGGCGACTTCCGCCTGCCGCCGGGGAGCGAGCGATTCCTGGGCGACGTCGCCATCTCGGTGCCGGCTGCGCAGGAGGCGGGCGCCGACCTCCCGGGAGGCCCCGAGGACGAGCTCCGGCTGCTGGCCGTGCACGGACTGCTGCACCTGCTCGGCCACGACCACCAGGGGCGCGCCGAGGCCGCCCTGATGAGCCGGCTGACCCGCTCGGTGCTGACCCGGGAGGCGGACCGTCGCGGCCGGCCCGCGCCCCTGGTGCCGGAGTTGCAGCCCGCCTCGTGAGCCCGGCCCCGCTCCTGGTCCTGGGCCTGGGCAACCCCGGCCCCGAGTACGAAGGGACCCGGCACAACGCCGGCGCCCGGGCCGTGGCCCAGCTCGCCCGACGGCTCGGGGTCAAGCTCGGGCCCCATCGCGGCCCGGCCTGGCTGGCGCGGGCCCGGCTCCCTGGGCGGGAGCTGGTGCTGGCCCGCTCCAAGACCTACATGAACGACTCCGGTGTGGCCGGCGCCAGACTGGTTCGTGAGCTGGAGCTGAGCCTGGAGGACGTGGTCGTGGTCTACGACGAGCTGGACCTGGAGCTGGGACGGCTGCGGATCCGCTCCGGGGGCGGGACCGGGGGCCACAACGGCATGCGCTCGCTGCAGGCGCACTGGCGCTCCCAGGACTTTGCCCGGGTCCGGATCGGGATCGGCCGGCCGCCGGAGGGCATGGACCCCATCGAGTACGTGCTGGGCCGGCCCGGCCCGGACGAGCAGGAGCAGCTCGAGAGGTCCTGCGCGCGGGCGGGCGAGGCCGTCCTCACCATCGCCGAGGAGGGCCTGGAGGTGGCCATGACCAGCTTCAACCGGCGTCCCGAGGAGCCGCCCCAAGATGTCGCCTGAGGCCGCCGCCCCGACCCGGGAGCGACCCTCGCTGACGGCGGCACGGTCACTCGCCGGGCTGGTGCGCGGGGCGCCCCTGGGAGAAGCCCTGGAGCGCTGGCGCCAGGGCGGCCTCGCGGCCACCGCCATCGGCGGCGTCCCCCATCCCGCCGTACCGCTGCTGGCGGCCCTGACGCGCGAGCTCCTGGGTGCGCCGGTGCTCGTGGTGGTGGCTGATCCCGAGATCGCCTGGCGCGATCTCTGCGCCTGGACCGGGGAGCGCGGCGTGGCCCTCTTCCCCTCCGCCGACGTGCTCCCCTTCGACCGCATCGGCCCCAGCGGCGAGGTCTCCCGCCATCGCCTGGCCACGCTGCGGGCGCTGGCCGGCCCCGAGCCGCAGATCGTGGTCACGTCGGTGGGGGCGATGCTGCGCCCGACGCTGTCCCCGGAGCGGGTCCGGCGCTGGCTCCTGACCCTGGAGCCGGGCAGCGAGCTGGCGCCGGAGGAGCTGGCCGGGCGGCTGCTGGAGTCCGGCTACCGCCAGGAGTCCCTGGTCGCCTATCCCGGAGAGTTCGCCCGCCGGGGTGGGATCCTCGACTGCTTCCCCGCCGAGGGGCGCCCCTGGCGGGCCGAGTGGGAGGGCCGCCAGGTGGCTGGCCTGTGGCGCCTCGATGCCGAGTCCCAGGGCTCGAGGGGAGCCCTGGAGCGGGTCGAGCTGAGCCCGGCCCGCGAGTTCGCCCTCGACCCGGACGCCATTCGGGAGGCGGCACGCCGCCTGGAGCTGATGGAGCTCGGCGAGCTCCGCTCGGACGTGGCCCAGCGCTGGTCCCGGGACCTGGACCTGCTCCGCTCGGGCGGCCTGCCCGACCCGCTGGACTCCCTGGGCCCGCTCCTGGCCGACCCGGGGCAGACCCTGCTCGGCCACCTGCCCCGGGAGACCGTGCTGCTGCTGGACCACCGCGCCCGGCTCCTGGACCGGGGGCGGTCCTGGCTCGACGAGGTGGAGGGCATCCGCGCCGCCGAGGTCGCCCGCGGCGAGCTGCCGGCCCAGCTCCCCCTCGGCCTGGCCTCCCTCGGGGACCTGGAAGCCCAGCTCAGCGGCCCCCGCAGCCTCGACCTGCGCCACGAGCCGGGCGATCCCGGGGACCTCCTGGAGGACCTCGGGGTGGGGGCGGCACCGGCCCTGGCGGGAGACTTCGACCGCTTCGGGGAGGAGGTCCGCGAGCTGCGTCGGGCCGGGCTCCCGGTGCTGGTCCTGGGCACGCAGGTGGACCGGGTGGTGGAGCTGGCCGAGGAGCGGGGGCTGGAGCCGACCGAGCTGGAGGAGTTCAGCGTCTCGGCCACGCCGCTGCCGCCGGGGGCGCTGCTGGTGGCCCCGGGGGAGCTGCAGTCGGGGCTGGTGCTGGGCCAGCCGGGTCTCACCGTGGTCTCCGAGTCCGACCTCTTCGGGGTCGGCAAGCGGCGCGCCTCGAGCCTCCTGCGCAGCGTCCGGCGCACCGAGTCGAGCGCCGCCGGGCGGCTCCGCCAGGCCGTTCCCGAGGTCGATCCCCAGGGGCTGCGCTTCAAGCTCGAGCCCGGGGACATGGTCGTGCACCGCGACCACGGCATCGGCCGCTTCCTCGCCATGAGCCGGGTCCGGGACGACGACGGCGAGCGCGAGTACATGCAGCTGGAGTACGCGGACGGGCACAAGCTCTACGTCCCCGTGGAGCACCTGGACCGGGTCGAGCGCTACTCCGGCGGCTCCGGCTCCCAGCCCCAGCTCTCGCGCCTCGGCAGCGGCGAGTGGGAGCGCACCAGGAGCGCGGTCCGGCACCGGGTGGACCAGATCGCGGAGGAGCTGGTGGAGCTCTACGCCAAGCGGATCGGGGCCGAGGGGCACGCCTTCGCGCCTGACTCCCGCTGGCAGCAGGAGCTGGAGTCCTCGTTCCCCTACCAGGAGACCCGCGACCAGCTCATGGTGCTGGAGGACATCAAGCGCGACATGGAGTCGAGCCGGCCCATGGACCGGCTCCTCTGCGGGGACGTCGGCTTCGGCAAGACCGAGATCGCGCTCCGGGCGGCCTTCAAGGCGGTCGAGGACGGCCGCCAGGTGGCGGTCCTGGTGCCCACCACGGTCCTGGCCCAGCAGCACTTCCTCACCTTCAAGGAGCGGCTGGCCGCCTTCCCCGTGCGGGTGGAACTGCTCTCCCGGATGCGCACCGAGGAGGAGGTCAAGGTGGTGCTCGGGGGCCTGGCCACCGGCACCGTGGACATGGTCGTGGGCACCCACCGGCTGCTCCAGCGCGACGTCCGCTTCAAGGACCTGGGGCTGGTGGTGCTGGACGAGGAGCAGCGCTTCGGCGTCTTCCAGAAGGAGCGTCTCAAGCAGCTGCGCACGGCCGTGGACGTGCTCTCCATGTCCGCCACGCCCATCCCCCGGACCCTGCACATGGCCCTGGCGGGCATCCGTGACCTGTCGGTGGTGAGGACCCCGCCCGAGGGCCGGCTGCCCATCCGCACCTACGTCACCGCCCGCGAGGACGGCCTGGTGCAGGACGTGATCCGGCGCGAACTGGCCCGCCAGGGCCAGGTCTACTTCGTGCACAACCGGGTCCAGACCATCCAGCGCGAGCTGGAATGGCTGCGCCAGCTGGTGCCCGAGGCCCGCATCGAGGTGGCCCACGGCCAGATGGACGAGAGCGTGCTGGCCCAGGTCATGGTCCGCTTCATGTCCGGCGAGGTGGACGTGCTCTGCTGCTCCACCATCATCGAGAACGGCCTCGACATCCCCAACGCCAACACCCTGGTGGTGGACGAGGCCTCCCGCATGGGGCTCTCCCAGCTCTACCAGCTGCGGGGGCGGGTGGGCCGCTCGGGCCAGCGCGCCTACGCCTACTTCCTCTACGACCCGGGGCGCTCCCTCACCGAGCGGGCCGACAAGCGCCTCGACGTGGTGGCCGACCTCCAGGACCTGGGCTCCGGCTTCGCCCTGGCGCTCAAGGACCTGGAGATCCGGGGGGCGGGCAACGTCCTGGGCGAGGCCCAGCACGGCGACATGGCCGCCGTTGGCGTCGAGATGTACAACCACCTCCTGCGCCAGGCCGTCCTGGCGGCCCAGGGCCAGGAGCTGCCCGAGTCCCCGGCCCAGGTCCAGGTGCGGTTGCCGCTGGCGACGCTGCTGCCCTCCGACTACATCCCCGACGAGCGGGTCCGGCTGCGCGTCTACCAGCAGCTGGCCGGGGCCACCTCGGAGGCGGAGCTGGAGGAGGCGCGCAGGGGTCTGCGCCAGCGCTTCGGTCCCCGGCCCGAGCAGCTCGACAACCTGCTGCTGGGGCTCCGGGTCCGGCTCCTGGCCGCGGCCGCCGGGGCCCAGTCCGTGGAGACGGACCGGGGGGACCTGCTGATCGCCTTCGAGCCCGGCCACGGCCTGCCCCTGGGCGAGATCCTGGGGGCAGCCGCCGGGCGTGGCTTGGAGGTGGGCCAGAACCGCGTCCGGCTGCGCCTGGCGGCGGTCGGGGAGGCCTGGCCCGAGCTGCTCCTGGGCACGCTGCGCCGCCTCGGGGTGGCCCGGGACGAGCTGGTGGCGCGGCTCCTGCCCCGGTGAGCCGGGACGAGCTGGCGGAGCTCGAGCAGCTCTTCCAGGTGATGCGGCGCCTCAGGGCCCCGGGCGGCTGCCCCTGGGACCGGTCCCAGACCCACGAGACCCTCATGCCCTACCTCCTGGAGGAGACCCACGAGGCCCTGGAGGCGATCGAGGAGGGCAGCCCCGAGCACCTGGCGGAGGAGCTGGGGGACCTGCTGGTGGAGGTGGCCATGCACACGGCCATGGCCGAGGAGGCGGGCGAGTTCGACCTCGCCCTGGTCGCCCGCCGGGCCCGGGAGAAGATGGTGCGACGGCATCCCCACGTCTTCGCCGACGCCCGCGTCGAGGGGGTCGAGGACCTGCTGCGCAACTGGGAGCGGATGAAGCGGGAGGAGAAGCCCGAGCGCCGCTCCCAGCTGGACGGGATCCCCGCCTCGCTGCCCGCCCTGGCCCTGGCCTCGGCGGTCCAGAGGCGTCGGCCCCGGGCCGCGGCCGCGGAGGGGACGCCCGGCGTCTACGGCGATCCTGCCCGGGTGGCGGGGGAGAGGCTGGCCTCCCTGCGGGCCTCCAAGGGGCGGCCCGGCACCGAGCAGCGGCGGCTGCTGGGGGAGCTGCTCTTCGCCGTCGTGGCCCTGGCCCGCGAGCTGGGCCTGGACGCGGAGTCGGCGCTGCGCCAGGAGGCGCGGCGGGAGCGGGGCCGGCTGCGCTCCTGGGAGCTGGGCGGGGGCGGGCCGGAACCGGGCTAGGCGCCGGCCCTTGGCCGGGCGCGCGGGGTCCGTATACTCTCGCCAACTCGCCGGGCCTGCCGGCGCCGCACCTCACTGCATCCCAGCCAACGTTGAACCAAGATCGAGTGGGCGGCCACGGCCCCGTCGCGGGGGCGATCCGGGAGCTGCGCATCCGCTGGCGACTCTTTCGCCGCAGCCACTCGCCCACCAGACGGCACCTGGCCCTCGCCATGGCGGCACTGGCGGTGGCCTGGATCGGCCTCGCCCTCTACCATGGGCTCGGCACCGACGCCCAGCTCCACCGCCAGCTGCTCCAGCTCCAGCAGCAGTCCCAGGGCCTGAGCCAGGAGCTGCGGGCGCAGCGCCAGGAGCTGAGCTCGGCCGCCTCCAGGGCGGGCCAGGAGGAGTTGGCCCGTTCCGAGGGGCTGAGCACCCCCGGCGAGCAGGTCTACGTGGTGGAGAATCCGGTGCGTGCGGCCGGGCCGGCCACGATGGCGCGGGCCACGACGGCTGTCGGACAGTCGGCCCAGGGGCTCGCCCAGTCGCTCCTCGGTCTGCCCTGAGCGAAGGCCCGCCGGGGCCTCCGGCCGGATCGGGAGGGAGGCATTACGCCGCGCCCGCCCCAAGTGGGCGGCCGGGCCCGGCGGGGGAGAGCTGTCGACGTCCACAATAGGCTCCGGGAGCCGAAAGTCGGACAATCGGCGCTCAGCTTGACCGGCCCCCCTCGCAGCACTACGATTCATCCGCATTTAGGGAGACGTGGTGGGTTTGTGATCGAGCCGCACATCCCCCGCGCGCTCCGAGACAGGCAAGAGGTGCGGGAG
Source organism: Candidatus Dormiibacterota bacterium (assembly GCA_030038765.1). GTDB lineage: Bacteria > Chloroflexota > Dormibacteria > Aeolococcales > Bog-877 > Bog-877. Next base: position 6,172 of record JASHRA010000013.1, read on the forward strand.
GAAGTACATGGCTGACGAGATCAGGCCCGTTCATGGCGAAGGTCGCCAGATGGGCGCGCTGCGGGGGATCTGGGGGGAGCTATCGGCCGAGTTCTTCGGCACCTTCATCCTGATCTGCTTCGGCGATGGTGTCGTGGCGATGGCGGTGGCCGCGCTGCCCGGATCTGGCAGGACGGCGACCCCGACGACGATCTTTAGCTCCGCTGGCGACTGGTTGATCATCACCTTCGGATGGGCCTTCGCGGTCGTCATGGGCGTCTATGTGGCGGGTGGCGTCAGCGGCGCCCACATCAACCCGGCGGTCACCCTGGCCTTGGCGGTGCGGCGCCGCTTCCCCTGGAACCACGTGCTTCCCTACTGGGTCGCGCAGGTCGTGGGGGCTTTCCTCGGCGCGGCCCTCGTCTACTGGGTCTACGACAGCGCGATCGGGGCCTTCAACACGGCCGCGCACCTGGTGCCGAGCCAAGGCAACGCCTTAACTACGTACTCGATATTCGCCACCTTCCCGGCCAAGTACTTCAACGGCTCGGTGGGTGGCCCGCTGGTGGACGAGATCGTGGGCACGGCCCTGCTCCTGATCCTGGTCCTGGCCATCACCGACGGCAGGAACACGGCGCCGGGATCGAACCTGGCCCCGCTGCTGATCGGCTTCGCGGTCTTCGCCATCGGCACCTCGTTCGGGGCCAACTCGGGCTACGCGATCAACCCAGCCCGTGACTTCGGCCCCCGGCTCTTCGCCTTCTTCGCGGGCTTCGGAAAGGTGGCCCTACCCGGCAGCTACAGCGCTCCGGGCTTCCACTTCACCGACTACTTCTGGATCCCGATCATCGGCCCCCTCGCAGGCGGCGTGATCGGTGCCTACCTCTACGACTGGTTCATCGGTGACGTCCTGCACGCGCGCAAGACCGGCACCGGCGCGCCTGAGGAGGTGGAGACCCACCCAGGCCGTGCCGAGGCCAACATCGAGCCCGGACAGTAGCCGAGCGACACGGTCAGAGATATGAAGAAGCTGATCAATGATCCCGAGGCGGTGGTAAGGGAGGAGCTGCAGGGGATCGAGGCCGCCCATGGCGACCTGGTCCGCGTCTCCTACGACCCCTACTACATCGTCCGCAAGGACGCCCCGGTGCAGAACAAGACAGCGATCATCTCCGGCGGAGGCTCGGGGCACGAGCCGATGCACGGGGGCTTCGTGGGCGTGGGCATGCTCGACGGGGCCTGCCCGGGCGAGGTCTTCACCTCGCCCACCCCTGACCAGATGGCGGCCGCCACCCAGGCGGTCAGCGGGGGCAAGGGGGTGCTACACATCGTCAAGAACTACACCGGCGATGTACTGAACTTCGAGATGGCCGCCGACATGGCTCGGGCCGACGGCATCGAAGTCGAGGCGGTGGTGATCGATGACGACGTGGCGGTCAAGGACAGCCTCTACACGGCTGGCCGCCGCGGCGTCGGAACGACCGTCCTGGCCGAGAAGATCACCGGCGCGGCGGCGGAGGCGGGGGCCTCGCTGAGCGAGGTAGCCGAGCTCTGCCGCAAGGTCAACGCCAACGGGCGCAGCATGGGGATGGCGCTCACCTCATGTACCGTCCCGGCGGCCGGCAAACCGACGTTCGACCTCGGCGAGGACGAGATGGAGATCGGCATCGGCATCCACGGGGAGCCGGGACGGGAGCGGCGCAAGCTGGCTTCCGCCAACGAGGTAGCCGAGATGCTGGCGCAGCCGATCGTGGACGACCTGCCCTTCCGCCAGGGCGACCGCGTCCTGGCCTTCCTCAACAGCATGGGCGGCACACCGCTCATCGAGCTCTACGTGGTCTACCAGGCGCTGGACAAGTACCTGCGCGGCCGCGGGCTCACCATCGAGCGCAACCTGATCGGGCCCTACATCACCTCCTTGGAGATGGCGGGCTGCTCCATCACGCTGCTCCGCCTGGACGACGAGCTGACGCGCCTCTGGGACGCGCCGGTGAACACGGCGGGGCTGCGCTGGGGCGTCTGAGGCAGGACTGACGGAGGGCAGCGATTTGCACTGTCGGGGCCAGAGCAGGGCCGAGTGATGGCGATAACTGCGGAGCAGACACTGGCATTCATCCGTGACTTCGGGGATGTCATCGCCACCAACAAGGACTTCCTGACCCAGCTCGACTCCGACATCGGCGACGGCGACCACGGAATCAACATGAACCGCGGGATGCGGGCGGTGCTGGCCAAGCTGGACAGCACCAACCCGCCCGACATCTCCGCCATCTACCGCACGACAGCGATGACCTTGATCTCGACCGTAGGGGGGGCCAGCGGCCCCCTCTACGGGACCCTTTTCCTGCAGCTCGGCACCGCCACCCAGGGCAAGGCCGAGATCTCCGCCAAGGAGTGGAGCGAAGCGCTCACGGCGGCGGTCCACGCGGTCGAGGCCCGGGGCAAGGCGACGCTCGAGGACAAGACCATGATCGACGCCCTGGAGCCGGCCATCACCGCCCTGTCAGAGGCGGTGGCCGACGGGGCCGACCTGGAGGCGGCGCTGGCGCGCGCTGAGAGCTCGGCCGAGCAGGGCATGAAGGCGACCATCCCGCTGGTGGCCAGGCGTGGCCGAGCCAGCTATCTGGGCGAGCGCAGCGCCGGGCACCAGGATCCGGGGGCGACGTCTTCCTGGCTGCTGATGGGGGCTGCGCACCGAGCTTTCGGTAACGGCACTAGCTAGGCAGCTCACCGCTGCTGGCGAAGGAGGAGGTGCGGATGGCCAAGTACGTAGGAGCTCTTGATCAGGGCACGACCAGCACGAGGTTCATGATCTTCGATCACTCGGGCACGGTCGCTGGCGTTGATCAGAAGGAGCACGAGCAGATCTTTCCCAAGCCCGGGTGGGTGGAGCACAACCCGCTCGAGATCTGGGAGCGGAGCCAGGAGGTGATCCGCGGCGCGTTGCAGAAGGCCGGCTGTTCGGCCTCCGACCTCGCCGCCGTCGGCATCACCAACCAGCGCGAGACCACCGTGGTCTGGGAGAAGTCGACCGGCAAGCCGGTCCACAACGCGATCGTCTGGCAGGACACCAGGACCGACACCATCTGCAACGAGCTGGCCAAGGACGGCGGGCAGGACCGCTTCCGGGCCAAGGTGGGCCTACCCCTGGCGACCTACTTCTCCGGTCCCAAGGTGCGCTGGATCCTGGACAACGTCCCCGGCGCCCGGGAGAAGGCCGAGAGGGGTGAGATCCTCTTCGGCAACATCGACGCCTGGCTGATCTGGAACCTGACCGGCGGGCCCGACGGCGGCCAGCACGTGACTGACGTGACCAACGCCAGCCGGACCATGCTGATGAACCTCGAGACCCTGGACTGGGACGAGGAGATCCTGGGCATCCTGGGCGTACCCCGGGCCATGCTCCCGACCATCCGCTCCTCCAGCCAGGTCTACGGGGACGCGCGCGGCGACCTGGCCGGGATCCCGGTCTCGGGCGACCTGGGAGACCAGCAGGCGGCCCTCTTCGGGCAGACCTGCTTCGCCGTCGGCGAGGCCAAGAACACCTACGGCACCGGCAACTTCCTGCTCCTCAACACCGGCAACAAGCCGATCCAGTCCAAGAGCGGGCTGCTGACCACGCTGGCCTACAAGATCGGGGACCAGCCGGCCACCTACTGCCTGGAGGGCTCGATCGCCATCACCGGAGCTCTGGTGCAGTGGCTGCGTGACAACCTCGGCCTGATCAAGAACTCGAGCGACATCGAGGCCCTGGCAGCGACCGTGGACGACAACGGCGGCGCCTACTTCGTGCCCGCCTTCTCCGGACTCTTCGCTCCCTACTGGAAGAGCGACGCCCGGGGAGTCATCGCCGGGCTCACCCGCTACGTCAACAAGGGCCACATCGCGAGGGCGGCCCTGGAGGCCACCGCCTGGCAGACGCGCGAGGTGGTGGACGCCATGAACGCGGACTCCGGCGTGACCCTCACCTCCCTCCGCGTGGACGGGGGCATGGTCTACGACGAGCTGCTGATGCAGTTCCAGTCCGATGTGCTGGGCGTGCCGGTGGTGCGTCCCAAGGTGGCCGAGACGACCTCCCTGGGAGCCGCCTACGCGGCCGGCTACGCGGTCGGCTTCTGGTCCAAGGAGGAGGAGCTGCGCGCCAACTGGGGCGTGGACCACACCTGGGAGCCCAAGATGGCCGCCGCGGAGAGGGACAAGGAGTACCACTTCTGGAAGAAGGCGGTCACCAGGACCTTCGACTGGGTCGAGAACTGAGGACCGCAGTAACGCGAAACTAGGGGCGTGAACGCCCAACCGGAGACCCAGCTCCTGGTCATCGGGGGCGGGTCAACCGGGGCCGGCGTGGCGTGGGACGCGGCTCGCCGCGGTCTCCACGTCACGCTGGCCGACCGGGGTGATCTGGCCACGGGCACGACCGGCCGTTTCCATGGCCTCCTCCACTCCGGCGGCCGCTACGTGGTCAAGGACCCCGCCTCGGCGCGGGAGTGCGCGGCCGAGAACCGGGTCCTGAGGCGGATCGCCGCCGACTGCATCGAGGACATCGGGGGCCTGTTCGTCACCACCCCGGCCGACGACCCCGACTACGCGGACAAGTTCCTGGCCGGCTGCGCCCGGGCCGAGATGCCGGTGGAGGAGATCCCCGTCTCGGAGGCGCTCCGGCGCGAGCCCCTGCTCAACCCCCGGATCAGCCGCGCCTTCGCCGTCGACGACGCCTCGGTGGACGCCTGGAAGACGGTCTGGTCCTGCGTCAGGGGAGCCCGCGGGCTGGGGGCGAGGATCCTCCCCTACCACGAGGTCCTGGCCATCCGGGTCGAGCAGGGGGCGGTGGTCGGCGCCCGGCTGCGCGATGTCCACTCCGGCGAGGAGCTGGAGATCCGGGCCCAGTGCGTCGTCAACGCCGCCGGGGCCTGGTGCGGCCGGGTGGCCGAGCTGGCCGGCTGCGAGGTCGGGGTGGTCCCGGGCAAGGGCGTCATGGTGGCCATGAACCACCGCCTGGTGAACACCTGCGTCAACCGCTGCACCATGCCCGGCGATGGCGACATCATCGTCCCCATCCGCACCGTGTGCGTGATCGGGACCACCGACGTGCCGGTCAAGGACCCGGACCAGATCCTGCCCGAGCCGCACGAGGTGGAGCAGATGATGGCCGCCGGTGAGGTCCTGGTGCCGGGCTTCCGTCAGGCCCGGGCGCTGCGGGCCTGGGCCGGGGCCCGGCCGCTCTTCCCCAAGGGGGGCGGGGGAGGCAAGGTGGCGGACACGCGGGACGTCACCCGCTCCCACTCGGTGGTGCGCCACGGACAGGTGGAGGGCGTGGACCACTTCATCAGCATCACCGGCGGCAAGTTCACCACCTTCCGGCTGATGGCCCAGGACGCGGTCGACGCCGTCTGCGCCGAGCTCAGGGTCGAGGTGCCCTGCAGCACTGCCGAGGCACCCCTTCCCGACAGCGAGGACCGCCGCTTCTACTGGCTCGGGGCACGCCAGGAGTCGATGGAGGAGCACCTCCGCGACGACGCCGTGATCTGCGAGTGCGAGCTGGTGACCCAGGGCGACCTGAGGGCCGCCGCCAGCCGCCGGCCGGAGC
>JASHRA010000132.1 GCA_030038765.1 Candidatus Dormiibacterota bacterium
CGAGCAGGGGCTGGGCCGGCGAGGTGCCGGCCTGGGCCGGGGAGGGGAAGTTGCTGACGAAGCTGCTCTCGATCTCCGCCAGGGGACCCGGTCCTGGGGCCGGCGCGGGCCCGCGACGCTGGGCTCGACCGAGTCGAGGTCCAGCTCCAGCAGCTCCGTGAACTGGGGCAGGGGGGAGCCGGAGCTGCGGAAGAGGCCCTGGGCCTTGGTGTAGCGCTCCACCAGGTCGACCAGCTCAGCGGGCCGGCCGGTGTTGCCGAGGTAGTCCAGCACCACCTGGTCGACGGGGAAGAGCGAGCTGGTGGCGCCGTACTCCGGGGCCATGTTGCTGAGCGTGGCGCGGTCGGCCAGGGAGAGGCCGTCCAAGCCGTCGCCGCAGAACTCGACGAACTTGCCCACCACGCCGTGCTGGCGCAGCCACTGCGTCAGCCGCAGCACCAGGTCGGTGGCGGTGACGCCGGCGGCGAGGCGGCCGCCGATCCTCACCCCCACCACCTGGGGCGGGGTCAGGAGCAGGGGCTGACCCAGCATGGCGGCCTCGGCCTCGATCCCCCCGACGCCCCAGCCCAGCACCCCGAGGGCGTTGATCATGGTGGTGTGGGAGTCGGTCCCGAGCAGCGTGTCGGGCAGGGCCAGCTGGCCCCCGTCCTGCTCCCGGAGCTGGACCACCCGGCCCAGGTACTCGAGGTTGACCTGGTGGCAGATGCCCATCCCCGGCGGGACCACGCGGAAGCCGTGGAAGGCCTGCTGGGCCCAGCGCAGCAGGCTGTAGCGCTCGAAGTTGCGCTCGTACTCGCGCTCCAGGTTGACGCCGTAGGCGCTGGGGCTGCCGTAGGCGTCGACCTGGACCGAGTGGTCGATGACCAGGTCGGCGTCGACCAGGGGGTCGATCAGGGCCGGGTCCCCGCCCGCCCTCGCCATGGCCGATCGCATCGAGGCCAGGTCGACCACCGCCGGCACCCCGGTGAAGTCCTGGAGCAGCACCCGGGCCGGGAAGTAGGGGAGCTCGCGGTCCAGGTCCTCGGGCGCCACCTGGCCCCGCCAGCCGGCCAGGAAGACGGCGTCCTCGGGGCGGGTGAAGTCGCCGCCCGCGTTCCGCAGCAGCATCTCCAGCCAGACCTTGACCGTGACCGGCAGGGGGTCGGGGTCGGCGATCCCCTGGTCTCGGAGCCGGGCCAGGCTGTAGTAGGCGGGACCACCCCGCCCCAGCTCCTGCCGGACCCCGAGGGGGTCGCTCCCAGACCTGCCTGACATGGCTTCCTCCAGCCCGCCGCGCCGCCGAATCTGGCTCCATCGTAAGCCCGCCCCGGGCCCCCTCCCGGAACTGCGGTCAGGTTTGACAGTGAGATCGGGCGGCCACCATACTCGGAGCCATCTCGGGGGCCGCCTGGGGCGTGGCCGGGGCCCGGGTCGCGGGGAAGCGGAGGTCGGAGTGAGGCTGAGGAGCACCCGGCGGGCGACCACCCTGCTGCTGTCGGCCGGGCTCGCCCTGCTGGCGCTGCCGGCGCTGGGCTCGGTGCCGGTGCTCGCCGCCAACACCAACTTCCTCCAGGGCGACGGTCCGCCCGACCGCACCATCGACATGCTCTTCTACGTCTTCCTCGCCATCTCCATCCTGGTGCTGGTGGGCGTGGGCGGGGCCATCCTCTACGCCTGCTTCCGCTTCCGGCGCCGCTCCGACGACGAGATGCCCAAGCAGATCCGGGGCAACGCCAAGGTGGAGCGCACCTGGCTCGCCATCCCCATCGTGATCTTGGTCGCGCTCTTCATCCTCAACGTGGTCAACGTCAACTACCTGCGCTACGGCCCCAGCAGCGCCAGCGCCGCCGGCCGCGACGCCATCGCCATCAAGGTCACGGGGCAGCAGTTCTACTGGAGCTTCACCTACCCCGACGGCAAGACGTCGATCCGCGTCCTGGAGATCCCCGTCAACACTCCCATCGACATCAGCACCATCTCCAAGGACGTCATCCACGGCTTCTGGGTCCCCGACCTCGGCGCCAAGATCGACGCCCTGCCCGGGATCACCAACCGCGCCTTCATCGAGGGCAGCGTCAGGGGCGTCTTCCAGGGCCAGTGCTACGAGTTCTGCGGGGTGGGGCACGACCAGATGCTGATCACCGTCAAGGTGGTCTCAATGTCCCAGTACCGGAGTTACCTGAACCACCTGGCTTGAGGCGATAGGGAGGATCGATGGCCGCTGTTGACCTGCCGCTGACCCGTCCCGTCCCGCGCACCTACGGGAAGTGGTGGGACTGGGTGACGACGACCGACCACAAGCGGATCGCGATCCTCTACTTCTACACCACCTTCACGTTCTTCCTGATAGGCGGCCTCATGGCGCTGCTGATCAGGACCCAGCTGGCCGAGCCCAACAACGACCTGCTGACCGCGTCGCAGTACGACCAGCTCTTCACCATGCACGGGACCACGATGATCTTCCTCTTCGTGATCCCGGTCTGGAGCGCCTTCGGCAACTACATGGTCCCGCTCATGATCGGGGCCCGCGACATGGCCTTCCCGCGCATCAACGCCTTCGCCTTCTGGCTCGTGCCGCTGGGCGGGATCGTCATGTACAGCGGCTTCTTCTTCGGCGGCTCGGCGGCCGCCGGGTGGACCGGCTACGTGCCGCTCACGGAGAAGCTCTACTCCCCCCAGGTGGGCCAGGACCTGTGGATCCTGGGGCTGCACATCCTCGGCATCTCCTCCGTCATGGGCGCGGTCAACTTCCTCGTCACCATCCACCGCATGCGGGCACCGGGGATGACCTGGTTCCGCATCCCGCTCTTCGTCTGGGCCGTGGAGGTGACGTCGGCGCTGGTGCTGCTGGCCTCGCCCTTCCTGGCCGCGGCCCTGGCCATGGTGCTGCTGGACCGCCAGCTGGGCACGAACTTCTTCGACCCCAGCCACGGCGGCAACGTCATCCTCTACCAGCTGATCTTCTGGTTCTACTCGCATCCCGCCGTCTACATCATGGTGCTGCCCGGCTTCGGCGTGATCTCCGAGATCCTGCCCGTCTTCGCCCGCAAGCCGGTCTTCGGCTACCGCGCCATGGCCGCCTCCCTCGCCGCCATCGGCGTGCTCGGCTTCATGGTCTTCGCGCACCACATGTTCACGGTCGGGCTGCCGCTGCCGGTGCAGATCTTCTTCATGGGCTCGACCATGGTCATCGCGGTGCCGACGGGGGTGAAGATCTTCAACTGGCTGGGCACGCTCTGGGGCGGGTCCATACGCTTCACCACGGCCATGCTCTTCGGCGTCGGCTTCGTGCTGATGTTCCTCATCGGCGGCCTGGACGGCGTCTTCCTCGCTTCGCTGGGCATCGACTACGAGCTCAACGGGACCTACTGGGTGGTGGCGCACATCCACTACGTGCTGGTGGGCGGGTCGCTGTTCGCCGTCTTCGGCGGGCTCTACTACTGGTGGCCCAAGATCTTCGGCCGCTACCTCAACGAGCGCATCGGGAAGTGGCACTTCTGGATCCTGCTGATCGGCTTCAACCTCACCTTCATGCCCATGCACTTCCTCGGCGTGCTGGGCATGCCGCGGCGGATCGCGACCTACCAGGCGGACCGGGGCTGGGCCACGCTCAACCTCATCTCCACCATCGGGTCCTTCGTCATCGCCATCGCCATCCTGCTCTTCATCTACAACGTCGTGATCTCCCTGCACGGGCCCAAGACGGCGGTCAACGATCCCTGGGAGGGCAACTCCCTCGAGTGGTTCACCACCTCGCCGCCGCCGCCGCACAACTTCGACGAGATCCCCGAGATCACGAGCGACCGGCCCGTCCGCGACCTGCGCCTGGGCGGCCGCCAGATCAACCCGCCCGGCGCCGTCCTGCCCTGAGCCGGCCCTGACCCGGGCCGTGGCTCAGGCGGCCGGCAGGGGGCTGCGGGCGTGCCCGGGCAGGCGAGCGGGGAGCAGGGGCCGTCCCAGGCCCCAGACCGCGAGGCCGAGGAGCACCACCAGGGGTGCCGAGTTGGGGTCGGTGGCGAGGCCGCTGAGCAGGTTGCCCACCGACTCGCCGAGGACCCAGAAGAGGGCGCTGAGGGCGATGCC
>JASHRA010000133.1 GCA_030038765.1 Candidatus Dormiibacterota bacterium
CTACTACAGCGTGGCCAGGCGGCTGGCGCAGACAACAGGCGGCGGCTGGCAGCCCGACCAGTACGCCAACCCGGAGAACCCGCCCCACGCTCCGACGAGGCCGCCCGCCCGGGCCCGGGAGGCTCCGAGACCGGCGGAGACGCGCCCCGGGTCGCCAGCCCCTCCTGGTCCAGGCCGTGGGTGAGGCTGAGCCCCAGGTGGCGACGCTTCTGGCGCTACGGCATCACCTCGGGGGTGGCCACCGTGGTCAGCGAGCTGACCCTGCTCGGGCTCTACGCCGACCACCTCTTCGGGGCCAGCGGATCGGCCATCCTGGCCAACCTCGCCAGCTCCGTCCCCTCCTACCTCATGAGCCGCTACTGGATCTGGCCCGAGGCGGACCGCGCGGGCGCGGCGCGGCAGATGGGCCTCTACTGGGCCACTTCCCTGGCCAGCCTGGTCGTCTCCACCGCCGGCACCAGCCTGGCCGCGGCCCACGCCCCCTCCGGCCACCTGGCCCACGTGGTCGTCGTCGGCGTCGCCTACATCGGCACCTACGCCCTGCTCTGGGTGGCCAAGTACGTCGTCTACCAGAAGCTGATCTTCCGCCGCCGCCCGGTGGGGGAGCCGGCCTGAGCCCCGGTTTGACCGTCGTGTGGCGGCGGGATATACTCAGGAGTGACCCGGCTTGGCCGGGCGTTTTTGTGTCTGGAGACGGCGAGCGTGCCCGCAACCATCATCACCCTGCAGTGCGGCCAGTGCCGCGAGCGCAACTACACGACGGTGAAGAACAAGCGCAACGATCCTGACCGGCTGGAGCTGCGCAAGTACTGCCGCCGCTGCCGCCAGCACACGGTCCACCGCGAGACCAAGTAGGAGCCGGCCGAGGCAGTTCGAAGGGGCGTAGCTCAGCTGGTAGAGCAGCGGTCTCCAAAACCGCAGGTCGCGCGTTCGAGTCGTGCCGCCCCTGCCCCGGCCCGGGTCGGGCGCCTTGCGAGGAACAGATTTGGCGAATGTCGCCCGGGAGGAGCGGAGCGAGCCCCGCGAGGGCGGGTATCTAAGGGAGGTATGGAGCGAGCTACGCAAGACCGTCTGGCCCACCTGGCCCGAGCTGAGGCAGATGACGGGAGTGGTGGTGGTCACGGTGGTGATGCTGGGCGCCTTCCTCGGGATCCTGGACTTCGGCCTCACCTCGCTGCTGAAGCCGCTCTACACGGCCCGGCAGACGACCACGGCGACGGCCACCCCGACCCCCGCGGCGAGCGCCACTCCGACGCCCTCGGCGTCGCCCACGGTGACGGTCAGCCCCTCGCCCAGCACCAGCCCCTAGGGAAAGGAACGAATCGATTGGGAGCCTCCAGCAAGTGAGCGTCACGAAAGCCCCTGGCGAAGCCAACTGGTACGTGATCCACGCCTACTCCGGCCACGAGGAGAAGGTCAAGGCCAACCTCCTCAAGCGGGTGGAGTCGATGGACATGCACGACAAGATCTTCGATGTCATGGTCCCCACCGAGGAGGTCATCGAGATCAAGGACGGTCAGCGCCGCCACGTGGCCAAGCGCATCTTCCCCGGCTACATCCTGGTCCAGATGGTGATGTCGGACGAGTCCTGGTACGTGGTGCGCAACACGCCCGGCGTGACCAGCTTCGTCGGCAGCGGCACCCGGCCGGTCCCGCTCCAGGACTCCGAGGTGCGGGTGATCCAGCACCAGGCGGTCAAGGACGCCGCCACCAAGGTCCAGGTGGAGTTCAACGTGGGCGACTCGGTGCGGGTGGTGGACGGCCCCTTCACCGACTTCCACGGCAAGGTGGGGGAGATCAACGCCGACAAGGGCAAGCTCAAGGTGATGGTCAACATGTTCGGGCGGGAGACGCCCGTCGAGCTCGACCTTCTCCAGGTCGAGCGGCTGCGCTAGGGGGTATCCGGAAGTGGGCAAGAAGAAGGTGAAGACCGTGCTCCGGCTCAACATCGAGGCCGGCAAGGCCACCCCCGGCTACCCCATCGGACCCGCCCTGGGGCAGCACCAGGTGAACATCATGGAGTTCTGCCGGGCCTACAACGAGCGCACCGAGGGCCAGGCGGGCATGGTGATCCCGGCCGAGATCACCATCTTCGAGGACCGCAGCTTCACCTTCGCCACCAAGACGCCGCCCACCTCGGACCTGATCAAGAAGGCGGCCGGGATCGACAAGGGGTCGTCCAAGCCGCCCCGGGAGCAGGCCGGGTCACTGAGCCACGAGCAGGCCCTCGGCATCGCCCAGACCAAGCTCCCCGACGTCAACTCGGAGGAGTTGGAGGCGGTGGCCCGGATGGTGGAGGGCACGGCCCGCTCGATGGGCGTCAAGGTCAGCGGCTAGCGGATCGGAACCTGTGGGAGGGCGCGCTGGCGCCCGCTCGGACCACTTGGAGGGAATCGAGATGGCGGCAGGACACGGCAAGCGCTACCGGGCGGCGGAGCAGCTGCTGGAGGGCAAGGAGCTGGTCGAGCCCAGGGAGGCGGTCCGGCTGGTCCGGGAGCTGAACAGCTCCCGCTTCCCGGGCACGGTGGAGCTCCACATCCGGCTCGGCGTCGACCCGCGCCATGCCGACCAGATGGTGCGCAGCAGCGTGGTGCTGCCCCACGGCACCGGCAAGGTGAGGCGGATCGTCGTCTTCGCCCAGGGCGAGAAGGAGCGCGAGGCGCGCGATGCGGGGGTCGAGATCGTCGGTGGCGAGGACCTCGTGAAGCGCGTCCAGGACGGCTTCCTCGACTTCGACGTGGCCCTGGCCACCCCTGACCTCATGGGTTCGGTGGGCCGCCTGGGCAAGATCCTCGGCCCCCGCGGCCTCATGCCCAACCCCAAGGCGGGCACGGTCACCTTCGACATCGCCCGGGCGGTGCGGGACGTCCAGGCCGGCCGCGTCGAGTTCCGCGTCGACCGCTACGGCATCGTCC
>JASHRA010000134.1 GCA_030038765.1 Candidatus Dormiibacterota bacterium
GGGAGCGGTTCCGCCCGGGCTGGCGGCGGCGAAGGCGAGGATCAGGCCGGCGCTGGCGCCCAGCGCCAGGGCCAGCGGCAGCCAGGCGGTGCGGTGCCGGGGCGCCGGCTCCAGCCCCGCCCCCTGGTTCTGGGCGGAGCGGAGGTAGATCTGGCGCAGCGGCGTCATCTGGATCCCCTCGGTGGCGAGGCTGGCCCAGGGGGCGCTGAGGTAGACGGCGGACTGGAAGAGGAGCAGCACCGCCAGTAGCGAGGTGGTGAGGCTGAAGGCCCTCACCTCCATGGCCACCCCGGCCAGCACCGCCGCCGCCGCCAGGGCGGTCTCGGGCCGGGCCGAGCGCAGCGCCTGGCGCCAGCTGCTGAGGTCGCCGCGCCGCTTGGGCGTGCGCAGGAAGCTGGCGCTGCGCGCCACCAGGCCGCGCAGGTCGGCGAGGGCGACGGTCCAGCTGAGGGCGAACCAGACCCTGAGGGCGCGGACCGCGTCCCCCCAGCTGAGCCGCCCGCTGCGCCGCAGCGCCCAGACGGCGCGGAGCAGGCCGAAGACGAGGAAGAGCAGCGGGATGACCAGCACCGCGCCCGTGATCTGCCGCACCGGCAGCCGCTGGTGGGCGGCGGTGGCCAGCGCCGTGCCCAGCAGGAGCAGGGTGAAGCCGAGCAGGAGCAGGTCCCCGAACCACTGCACCGCGCCCAGCAGGTAGTGCCAGCGCTGGGCCCTCGTGAGGCGCAGCCGGTGGGGGCAGAGGGGGAGCAGCTCGCGCCAGTGCTGGCGCAGGATCTGGAGCCCGCCGAGGCACCAGCGGAAGCGCTGCTTCTTGAGCCCGTCGAAGGTGAGCGGCATCAGGCCGGAGCCCCAGCTGACGCGGTGGTAGACGCCGCGGTAACCGAGCCCCAGGATGCGCAGGCTGGCCTCCGCGTCCTCGGTGATGCAGTCCGGGTTCCAACCCCCGATCCGGTCCAGGACGGAGCGCCGGATCAGGCCCATGGTGCCGCAGAAGATGATCGCGTCGCGGTGGGCGCGGGCCGGCATGGTGACGTCGAAGAAGTAGCGGTAGCTGTGGAAGAGGCCGCGCAGGTAGGCGTCGTCCTGCCAGTCGCGGTAGTCCTGGGGGGTCTGGACGAAGCCCACCCTGGGGTCCTGGAAGTAGGGGACGCACTGGCGCAGGAAGCCGGGCCGGGCCACGTAGTCGGCGTCGACGATGCCCAGGATCTCCACCTCCTGGGGCAGGCGCCTGGTCGCCTCGTTGAGCGCCCCCGCCTTGAAGCCGGGCCAGGGCGCCAGGTGGAGGAACTGGAAGCGCGGGCCGAGGCGCCGGCAGAGGGCCTCGATGGGGCGCCAGACGGCCTCGTCCTGGGTGTTGTTGTCGACCGCCTGGACCAGGTAGTTGGGGTAGTCCAGCTGCTGCAGGGCGCTCAGCGTCTGCTCCACCAGCTCGACCGGCTCGTTGTACATCGGCACCTGGAGCACGACCAGGGGCCAGGGCCGGCCCTCGGGCCAGAGCGGGGCCCGGGGCTCCGGCTCGGGCCGGCGCCCGAGCACGTCCAGGATCTCGAAGAGGTAGGAGAGGGCCAGGCCCATGGCCAGGAACTCGCCCACCACCAGCAGCAGCGAGCCGGCCAGCAGGCCGGGCAGGAGGTGGGGTGTCACCGCCTGGTCCACGGTCTGCCGCACCGAGTAGGTGAGGTAGCAGAGGCTGGCCAGGCTGGCGGCCAGGAAGAGCTGGCGGGCGACCCAGGTCCAGCCCCGGAGCAGGGGCCAGCTGAGGGCCACGACCAGCACCAGCGACGCCCCGCCCCAGACCCCGAGGCTCTCCCGTCCGGTGATGAGGGCGCTGGCCCAGCCGGCCAGGGCCAGCCCCAGGACGCCGGCGGGCGCGCCCAGGAGGAGCCGGGCCCGGGCCAGCGCCGGGGGGAGGGCCAGCAGGGTGCTGACCGAGGCCGCCAGGGCCAGGTAGAGGAGGACCGAGAGCAGCATCTCCGCTCCTTGGTGAGGCGGGGCTGCCCGGGCCCCGGCCGGGCTCAGCCCCGGGGTGCCCGCCGGTAGCCGGGCGGGGCCAGCAGCCGCAGCAGGCGGAGCAGGATCCAGGCGGCCAGGGTGTAGACCACGATCGCCACCAGCGCGTACCAGAGCTCGGTGTGACCGAGACGGGGTGGCGTCTGGCTGTAGAAGACACCGCTGAAGGGGCCGGCCAGCGTGTTGCCCACCCGCTCCACGACCTCGACAAAGCCCCCTCCCAGCGCGCCTACTGCCTGGAGCAGGAAGTCCATGGCGAGGAAGGCGTCCACCACCGCCAGGCAGAGCCAGACCAGCTCCTCCAGCCTTGCCGGACCGCCCCGGGAGGGCGCCGCCGCCTGCCGCCGCAGCCGGTCGGCCGGGCGCCCCTCAGGCTGGGGCCTGGTGGCCGGCTCCGGCCCGCCCGCCGCCGGTGCGGGCGCCTCCTGGGGCTCCTCGACGGCCCCTCCCCGGGGCGCGTTCGACTGGGGCTGGCCGAACTCCTTCCATCCCAGATCTCGGCTCATGGCGACCTCCCGCTGGCCACTGCCGCTGGCGCCTCGGAGGCGGCGCCGGGCGCATGTCCGCGCCCCATCTCGGATAAACCGGCCTGGGCGCGGCGGGTTTCGCCATCGGGCGGGTCAGCGCTTGGGCTGGAGGGCCACCACAGGGATCTTCCGGTCCGTCTTCATCTGGTACTCGGCGAACTGGGGGTAGAGCTCGGTCTGGCGCGCCC
Source organism: Candidatus Dormiibacterota bacterium (assembly GCA_030038765.1). Lineage (GTDB taxonomy): Bacteria > Chloroflexota > Dormibacteria > Aeolococcales > Bog-877 > Bog-877. Next base: position 2,726 of record JASHRA010000134.1, read on the forward strand.
AGAGGGCATCGCGCTCGTCTCCCCGGAGCTCTGCCGCGGTCACCTCCAGGGTCTCCGACCCGACCTCGATGCGGGTTTCCGGGTGGGCCCTCAGGTTGTGGTACCAGGCGGGGTTCTCCGGGGAGCCCCCCTTGGAGGCGAAGACCAGGTAGCGCTCGCCGTCCCGCAGGTACATGACGGGGTTGACCCGGGTCTCGCCGCTGCGCGCCCCGGTGCTGTGCAGGAGCAGCAGGGGCGCGCCCTGGAAGGGGCCGCCCACGCGGCCCTGATTGGAACGGAACTCGGCGATGGTCTTGGCGTTGAAGTCCGGAACTGCGCTCACCTCGGCCTCCTCCGGCTGGCTGGTTGGCTGCTGTCTCTCCGGCACCATACCCAGCTCCGGGTCCGGCTAGCATCGGCGGGTGGCCCGCGACCGCGACGTCGGCGCCTTCCACCGCCGCGCCCCCGGTTACGAGGCCGGCTGGCTGGGGCGCCTGCACCGGCAGATCGCGGAGGGGGTCGTGGAGCTGGCCCTGGACCTGTGTCCCGGACCGACCTCGGTGCTGGACGTGGGCTGCGGCACCGGCTATGCGCTGCGCCGGCTGGGCCAGCGCCTCGGCCCGGAGGCGGACCTTCGCGGCCTCGACCCCGCGCCCGGGATGGTGGCGGAGGCGCGCCGGAGGTGCGCCGGCGACCCGCGCATCCGGCTGGGGGAGGGCTGGGCCGAGGGCCTTCCCTACCCGTCGGCCTCCTTCGATCTGGTCCTGGCCACCACCACCTTCGACCACTGGCGCGACCAGGCCCGGGGACTCCAGGAGTGCTCCCGGGTGCTCCGCCCCCGCGGCCTGCTCCTCCTGACCGACGTCTTCCCGCCGCGCTGGCTGCGGCCCTGGGCGCGCCCGGGGTCGGCCCGGGGGCGGGGTGAGGCGGGCGTCCTGCTGGGCCGGGCCGGCTTTCAGGACCTCCGCTGGCGCCGGCCGCCCGGACTCGCCTGGCCGGCGGGGCTGCTGCTGGCCACCGTCAGCGGCCGCCGGCGAGGCGGCGCCGCCTGAGGCCAGCGGGCGAGGCTACTTGGGCGTCTTGGTGGGCTTGGCGGTCTTGGTCGGCGAGGCGGTGGGCGTGGCCGTCGGCGTCGCCGTCGGGGTCGCCGTGGGCGTGGCCGTGGGGCTGGCGCTGGCGCTCGGCCCCGGGCTGGCCCCGAGCCCGCCGTTGATGTTGGAGTAGAGGTTCGACGTGGTCTTCCCCAGGGTGGTCATGATGACGATGACCACGATGGCGATGAGGATCAGGATGAGGGCGTACTCGACCATCCCCTGACCCCGGAGACGCCGTCGGCGGGGACCGCGGAGAGCGCGCGAGAGAAGCTGGGACGAAGTGGTGCGCAATTGGGGCATGGACCTTCCTCGCTGCCAGTGTAGGGAGCGGTGCCCTCCCGACCAAGGCTCGCCACAGAGCTGCGACAGGCCCTCCGCGAGGTCCCCGGGGAGTCCGGAGGGACAGGGCCGCGAGGTAGGGTGGCTTGACAGGCCTGATTGATCGGTCAATAATGACCGCCGTGAAGACCGCCGCCGAGGGAGCCGCGCTGCGGGAGCGTGAGAGTGCCGAGGAGCGCCGGGAGCAGGTCCTGGAGGCGGCCCTGCGCGAGTTCGCCGAGCACGGCTACCAGGGCTGCAGCACGGCCGACATCGCGCGCCGGGCGGGGATCAGCCAGCCCTACATCTACGCCCTCTTCCCGAGCAAGAAGGAGCTCTTCCTCTCCGTCCACGAGCGCGTCACGGAGCGGCTCCGGTCCCGCTTCCAGGAGGCCGTCCGCGGCGCCCGGGGGCACGAGGTGCTGCACCGCATCGGGGCCGTCTACCCGGAGCTGATCTCGGACCGCTACGTGCTCCTCTGCCAGCTCCAGTGCTACGCCGCCTGCGGCGACCCCGAGATCCGGCCCCGCGTGGCCCAGGCCTACCGCCGGCTCTTCGACGACATCGCCGCCTGGAGCGGGGCCGGCCCCGAGGAGATGGCCCGCTTCTTCGCCGTCGGCATGCTGGCCAACATCACCACCGCCCTGGGCCTCCCCGAGATCTGCGAGCCGCTCTGGCACGAGCCCGACCGCTAGCGGCCCTGAGGCCGAGTTTTTTTGTCCCCGGAACTGATTGATTCACCCATAAGGAGGGGCGACGGATGACGCGGAGCAAGGCGGTCTGGACCCTGGCCATCACCTCGGTGGCGCTCTTCATGGTGACCCTGGACAACCTGGTAGTGACCATCGCGCTGCCCAGCATCCACCGCTCCCTGGGGGGCGGGGTCAGCGCCCTGGAGTGGACCGTCAACGCCTACACCCTGACCTTCGCCGTCCTCCTCCTCACCGGGGCCGCCCTGGGCGACCGCCTGGGGCGGAGGCGCGTCTTCTCCGCCGGCCTCGCCCTCTTCACCCTGGCCTCGGCCGGGGCCGCCCTGGCGCCCAGCGTCTCCGCCCTGATCGCGGCCCGCGCCCTCCAGGGGGCGGGCGCCGCCATGGTGCTGCCGCTCACCCTGACCCTGCTCTCCGAGGCCTTCCCGGCCGGCCGCCGGGGCGTGGCCCTCGGCATCTGGTCCGGGATCAGCGGTCTCGGGGTGGCCCTGGGGCCGGTGATCGGGGGCGCCGTCGTGACCGGGATCTCCTGGCACTGGATCTTCTGGCTCAACGTCCCCGTCGGCGCGCTGCTGCTGCCGCTGGCGCTGAACCGGCTGCAGGAGAGCCTGGGCCCCAACCGCAGCCTGGACCTGGGCGGGCTCCTGCTGGCCAGCTCCGGACTCTTCGGCATCGTCTACGGCGTGGTCCGCGCCACCGCCCTGGGCTGGGGCAGCCCCGCCATCGTGGGCTCGATCACGGCCGGCGCCGTCCTCCTCCTCGGCTTCGTCGCCTGGGAGCAGCGCTCCCAGCACCCCATGCTGCCGCTGCGCTTCTTCCGCCGCCGCGGCTTCTCCGCCACCAACGCCGTCTCCCTCGCCATGTACTTCGGGATGTTCGGCTCCGTCTTCCTCCTGGCCCAGTTCTTCCAGACCGCGCAGCACTACTCGGCGCTCCAGGCGGGCATCCGCACCCTGCCCTGGACGGCCATGCCGATGCTGGTGGCGCCCCTGGCCGGGACCCTCTCGGACCGCATCGGCAGCCGTCCCCTGATGGCCGGCGGGCTCGCCCTCCAGGCCCTGGCCCTGGGCTTCATCGCCAGCCGGCTCTCGGTCGACACCCCCTACTCGTCGCTGATCCTGCCCTTCGTCCTGGCCGGGGCCGGCATGGCCCTGGTCTTCGCCCCCGCCGCCAACGCCGTGCTCAGCTCCGTCGCCCCCTCCGAGGTGGGCCAGGCCTCGGGCGCCACCAACGCCATCCGCGAGCTGGGCGGCGTGCTCGGGGTGGCCATCCTGGCCACCGTCTTCAGCCAGAACGGCGGCTACGGCAGCCCCCACCTCTTCGTCGCCGGGCTGGCCCCGGCGGTCATGCTGGGGGCCGGGGTGCTGGGCCTGGGCGCGCTCTGCGCCCTCTTGGTGCCGGGCCGGCGGGCCGCGGCCCGGGCCGCCCGGCTGGCGCTGGAGGGGGAGGCGGAGCTGGCGGCCTGAGCCGGCTCAGGCGCCGTCCGCCAGCGCCTGCTGCCAGGTGAAGTCGTAGGCCTCGGCGTCGGCGGTCGGCACCAGGGCCCACTCCAGGGTGCAGTTGTCCAGGTAGGAGGGGTCGGTGTCGGAGTTGAAGGCGCAGGCGGCACCCCCCACCCAAATCTCCCCGCTGGGCGCCACCCAGGTGCCCTCGGCCGTGTCCAGGAGGATGTCGTCGCGGTGGACCCAGCAGCCGGAGCCGCCCTGGGGTGGGCAGTCCACGTTGAAGGAGCCGGGGCCGTCGTTGTACATCCAGTCGAACATGGCGCCCAGGCCGCCGTAGTCCTCGGCCCAGTTGCCGAAGTAGGCGGTCGCGCCCGGCGGCGCCCCCGGGTCCTCACCCGCCTGCGCCGCCTGCGCCGCCACCTGGTCCGCCGCCGTGGTGAGCCCGGAGATGGCCGGGAGCCCGCGCAGCAGGCGCTCCTCGTTGGCCACGACGAAGACCTGGTCCTGGGCCGAGAGCCCGGCCAGGGTCGCGTTCCAGGTGAGCGGCTGGAGCCCCTCCTGGACCTCGGCCGCCTGGATCGCCGAGACCTCGGCGGAGATGCACTGGCTGGACGCGTACCCGCTCGTGTAGCAGGGGACCTCGAAGGTGTCCGGGAGGTTCTGAGCGGGGTTGGGCGAGGTCAGCGCCGAGGCCTCGCCCAGGGCGCCCTGGAAGACGCCCGCCGCCGTGCTGGCCCAGACGATGAGCTGGTAGCTGCCCTGGGGCTGGCCCGCGGTCTGGTACTCGAAGGTGGAGGCCGTGGTCCAGCCCGAGCCCGCCTGCCAGGAGGCCGAGCCGGGGGCCAGGTACCAGTAGGCGTACTGGACGGGGCCGCTGCCGGGGCACTGGGCGCTGGCCGAGACCGAGATCTGGCTGAGCCCGGTCTGGTTCTGGGTCACGCCCAGGCTGACGGCGCTGCAGGGGTCGGCGGGGGCGGGGGCGCCGGCGGCGGGCAGGAAGTAGCCGAAGACGTCGATCACGGCGTCGGCCCCGCCCTGGTTGTTGAAGAGGTAGGCGGCGCCGCCCGCCCCCAGCTGGGCGAGGTCGAGGTTGGCCACGGTCTGGCCCGCCACCCAGTTGAGGTCGGAGGTGGCGCCCCCGCTCGCCCCCGGGGAGAGCCGGTAGAAGCTGGCCCGGGTGGTGGCCGTGGCGGTGAGGTTGGTCACCACGGCGCTGGCCTCGGGGCTGATGCCGCCCACCCCGGCGAACTGGACCCCGAGCTGGCTGGCGCTGCCCAGGCGGCCCGCGTCCTGGCGTGTGTCCAGCACCCGGGTCGGCGCCAGCGGGTAGAAGAGGCTGGCGCCGCTGGGCGAGGCGCCAGCGCTGGCGAAGTAGCCGCTCACGTCCACCACCACGTCGGTCGAGCCCTCATGGTTGTAGACCGTGACCTGGCCCGAGCTGCTGAGCGGGACCAGCACCCGGTTGGCCACCGTCTGCCCTGCCACCCAGTTGAGGTTGGAGCTGCTGGGTGCCGACCCCGTCCCCGGGTAGACCGCGAGGAAGCTGGCGGCGGTGGTGTCGGTCACGGTCACGTTGAGCACCGCCGCCGCCACCCCGCTCTGGGGAACCCCGCCGGCGCCCGCCACCTGGACGCTGAGGCTCTGGCCTGCGCCCAGCGGGTCGCCGGAGTTGGGGTAGCCGCTGCCGGGCCGGGTGTCGGTGATGCGCTGGGGGCTGAGGGGGACGTAGTCCCCGCCCACCCCGGCCTGGGCGGTGAAGTAGCCCTGGAGGTCGACCACCACGTCGGTCCAGCCCTCGTGGTTGTAGACGGTGACCTGGCCCGAGCTGCTGAGCGGGACCAGCACCCGGTTGGCCACGGTCTGGCCCGCCAGCCAGTTGAGGTTGGAGCTGCTGGGCGCCGTCCCCGCCCCCGGGTAGACGGAGAGGAAGCTGGCCGCGGTGGTGTCGGTCACGGTCACGTTGAGCACCGCCGCCGCCACCCCGCTCTGGGGCACGCCGCCGGCGCCCGCCACCTGGACGGAGAGGCTCTGGCCCGAGCCCAGCGGGTCGCCGGAGTTGGGGTAGCCGCTGCCGGG
>JASHRA010000135.1 GCA_030038765.1 Candidatus Dormiibacterota bacterium
GCCGGCCGCTCCAGCCGGATCACCACGGACTTGAAGACCGGCGTGTTGCTGCCGTCGACGTTCATCCCCAGCGGCACCAGGACGTTCCCCTCGGGGAAGTAGGTGGCGGCGCACTGGCGGCTCGTGGGGTAGGAGACGAGGCGATAGTTGCGCAGGCAGCGCTCCACCCCGTCGCTCCACTCGCTGAAGATGTCGACTCGATCCCCGTCCGCGAAGCCGAGGCGGCTCAGGTCCTCGGGGTTGACCAGGAGCACCTCACGGCTGCCGTGGATGCCACGGTAGCGATCGTTGTTGGAGTAGATGGTGGTGTTGAACTGGTCGTGGGAGCGCATGGTCTGCAGCAGCAGGCGCCCATCCGGGATCCGCACCGGGTGCAGCTCGTTGACCGTGAAGCGGGCCTTCCCGGTCTCGGTGTTGAACTTGCGGTCCCGGGCCGCGTGGGGGAGCAGGAACCCGGCCGGGTTCTCCAGCTTGGCGTTGAAGTCGCCGAACCCGGGCACCACGTGGCCGATGTGTTCCCGCACCGCGGCGTAGTCGTGGCGGAGGCGCTCCCAGTCCACTGCCGCCTTGTCGCCCAGGGTGCGGTGAGCCAGGTCGCAGATGATGTCCAGTTCGCTGCGAACGTCGGCCGAGGCCGGCTCCAGGACGCCCCGGCTGGCATGGATCGTGCCCATCGAGTCCTCGACCGTCAGCGCCTGGACCTGGCCCGCGTGCTCCTCCCGCTCCATCCGGCCCATGGCGGGAAGGATCAGGGCCACGTCACCCGGGACCACGTGGGAGCGGTTGAGCTTGGTCGCCACGCTTACCGTCATCCGCAGCCCGGCCATGCCGCGCTCCGCGGCCTCGATGTCGGAGATGGCCCGGATCAGGTTCCCGCTGATGGAGAAGATCACCTTGGCCTTGCCGTCCCGGATCGCGGTCACGGCGTTGGTGGCATCCCAGCCCGGCTGCCGGGCCGGCTCGAAGTCGAACTCCTGTCCCAGCTTGTCGAGGAAGGTCGGCGGCATCTTGTGCGCGATGCCCATGGTCCGCGTGCCCTGGACGTTGCTGTGGCCCCGGACGGGCAGCACGCCGGCACCCTCGCGGCCGATGTTGCCCTGGAGGAAGAGGACGTTGCAGAGCTCCTGGATGCAGGCCACAGCGTCCTTGTGCTGGGTCAGCCCCAGCGCCCAGCAGACGACCACCGAGCGGGCCTTGACCATGCGATCGGCCAGACGGCCGATCTCCTGGCGCGTGAGCCCGCTGGCCTCCTCGATCTCCTCCCAGGGGACCTGCCGGACGTGGGCCGCGTACTCCTCGAAGCCGTCCGTGTAGGTCTCGATGAACTCGCGGTCGAGCACGGTCCCGGGCCGGCGGTCCTCCGCCTCCAGCAGCAGCCGGCCCAGGCCCAGGAAGAGGGCGTGGTCCCCGGCCAGGCGCACGTGCAGGAAGTCGTCGGCCAGCTGGGTGCCGTTGGCCAGCAGCCCCCTCGGCGTCTGCGGGTTCTTGAAGCGGAGCAGCCCGGCCTCGGGGAGGGGGTTGACGGCCACGATCGCCGCCCCACGCTTCTTGGCGTTCTCCAGGTTGATCAGCATCCGGGGATGGTTGCTGCCCGGGTTCTGGCCGGCCACGATGATGAGGTCGGCCTTCTCCAGGCTCTCGGCCGTGACCGATCCCTTGCCCACCCCGATCACGTTCTTCAGCGCGGTCCCGGTGGACTCGTGGCAGAGGTTGGCGCAGTCGGGGAGGTTGTTGGTCCCGAAGGCGCGGACGAAGGTCTGGTACATGAAGGCGGTCTCGTTGCAGGTCCGCCCCGCCGTGTAGAAGACCGCCTCGTCGGGCGATTCGAGCTGGTTCAGCTGGTCCGCGACCAGGTCCAGGGCCTCGTCCCAGGAGATCGGCTCGTAGAAGTCGCTGCCGGGCCGCCGCACCATCGGCTCGGAGAGCCGGCCCTGCTCCTCCAGCCACCAGTCCGACCTCTGGCGGAGTTCGCTGATCGGGTGCTGGCTGAAGAACTCCCGGTCCACGCGACGCAGCGTGGAGGCGGCGGCCACGTGCTTGACCCCGTTCTCGCAGAACTCGGCCAGCTTGGGCTTGTCCGGGTCCGGCCAGGCGCAGCCGGGGCAGTCCACGCCGCCGTGGTGGTTGGTCTTGAGGAGGGTCTTGGCGGTGGTGGGAATCCCCATCTCGTCGTAGCCGTAGCGGAAGGAGGTCAAGACCGCCTCCCAGCCCGCCGCCGCCTTCGCCGGCCGCCTGATCCGAGGCTCGACCTTGGGGTCTGCCTGGGGTGCCTTCCGAGTCATCAGTGTGCCCTCTGGAACCGCGCGCGCCCCGGCGACGGCGACGCGGCCGTCGGGCCGGCTTGGACCCAACTTATCGCGATCCCGCCCAACCCGCAAGGCCGGGCCTTGGCTTCGACAGTGCCGCCGGCGGCACTTGGGGCTAGTGTCGGGATGGGGAGGGCCGGCCCGTCCGGCCCTCCGTCTCACCCTGCCGGGAAGGGCGCCTCCGGAGCATGCCCAAGCTGAGCTCCGCGCCTCGGGCCGGCGGCTGGTGGGCGTGGATCCCCGCGCTCGCCGGCGCCCACCTGGTGCTGGTCGACACCCGGAGCGTCACCGAGCTGCTGGCGGACTCGCGCGCGGGGCGCCGCCAGGCACGAGGGTCCGGGAGCAGTCGCCGGCGCTACCGACCCGCGGGCGCGTCGGGGAGCGTCACACTGCTCGGCTGTGTCGGAGCAGGAAGCACCCGGCGAGCGGCGGCCCCCGGGGATCTCGACCGTGCGCGACCGCGCCCTGGAGGTGGCGAGACGGCTGGGCCTCACCACCTGGTACGGCAACCCCGGCTCCACCGAGATCCCGCTCCTGGCCGGGCTGCCCCAGGACATCCGCTACGTGCTGGCACTGCACGAGGGCGTGGCCACGGCCATGGCGGCCGGCCACGCGCTGGCCAGCGGGCGCCCGCAGCTGGTCAGCCTGCACGCCGGGGCCGGTCTCGGCAACGCCGTCTCGTCCCTCATCACGGCCCAGGTCAGCCGGGCCCCCCTGGTGGTCCTGGTGGGACAGCAGGACCGGCGGCACCTGGACTTCGAGCCCTTCCTCAGCGCGCGCCTCGGCGGCCTCGCCGGCGACTACCCGCTGGCGGTCCACGAGCCGGTCCGCGCCCAGGCGGTCCCCGCAGCCCTGGCCCGGGCCCACCACGAGGCCGGCCAGGGCCAGGGCCCGGTCCTGCTGGTGGTCCCCATGGACGACTGGGAGCAGCCCATGGAGGCCGGCGAGCTGGCCGCCGCCGAGGAGGTGGTGAGCTCGGCGGCCGCCGACCCGGCCCAGCTGGCGCGGCTGGCCGCCAGCCTCCGGGACTCCTCCTCCCCGGCGCTGGTGGCCGGCGCGGGCGCCGACACCGAGGCCGGCTGGGAGGCCATGACCGAGCTGGCCGGGCGCCTGGCCTGCCCCGTCTGGCGCGACCCCTTCTCCTCCCGCGCCGGCTTCCCCCAGGACCACCCCCAGTTCGCCGGCGTGCTGCCGGCCGGCCGCTCCGAGCTGCGCCGGAGCCTGCGCGAGCACGACCTGGTGCTGGTCGTGGGCGCCGCGGCCCTGCGTCAGTACCACTACGAGCCCGGGCCCCTCTTCACCCCCGGGACGGTGGTGGCGGTGATCACCGACCGGGCCGAGGAGGCGAACCGGAGCCCGGCCCGGCTCGCCCTGCTGGGGCCGGTGGCGGCCAGCTGCCGCGCCCTGGCCCAGCTCCTGCCCCAGCGCGAGGGAGGGTGGCGCCGCCCCGGCGAGACCGGGCCGGTCCCGGACGGGGCCAGCCCCGGCATCTCGGCCGGCCGCCTCTTCCGCGCCCTGGCCCGGCGCCTGCCGCCGGAGGCGGTGCTGGTCGAGGAGTGCCCCTCGGCGCGCGACGAGCTGGAGCGGCTGCTGCCGGCGCGGCGCCCGCTGGGCTTCCTCAGCGCCGGCATGGGTGGCCTCGGCTTCGCCCTGGGCGCGGCCACCGGGGTGCGCCTGGCCCAACCTCGGCGCCCGGTGCTGGCGGTGGTCGGCGACGGCTCCGCCGTCTACGGGATCCAGGCCGCCTGGAGCGCCGCCCACTACCGCGTCGGGGCACTCTTCCTGGTCCTGGACAACGGCGGCTACCGGGTCATGGACCGGCTCGCGCAGGGACGCGGCCCGGTGCCCTGGCCGGACTTCGCGGAGGTCCGGGTGGACGGGCTGGCGCGCGCCCTCGGCTGCGCCGCGGAGCGGGTCTCCGAGGCCCGCGAGCTGGACCGTCTCCTGGACCGGGTGATCCCCGGGCTGGATGCCGCCGACCAGCCCCTTCTGATCAACGTCGAGCTGGCGGCCTCCCCGGGAGCTCGGTCGTGAGCCCTCCCGCGGGGCGCCGCGTGGCCGTCCTCACCGGGGCCGCCGGGGGCCTGGGCCAGGCCTTCGCTGCCGGCCTCGCCGAGGCCGGCGTGGACGTGGCGGGGGTGGACGTCCGGGCCATGGACGAGACCGCCGCCAGGGTCGCCGCCGCCGGGGCCCGCTTCCTCCCGCTCCAGCTCGACATCACCTCGGAGGAGCAGACCCAGGAGCTCGGCGCGCGGGCCGCCGAGGCCCTGGGCGGGATCGACATCCTGGTCAACAACGCCGGCATCTT